>NZ_JBNUPI010000011.1:0-66564 GCF_050409505.1 Facklamia sp. P12937 | reverse complement strand
GTGGGACATTTTGATTTGTGTTCTCTTGAGACATTATCATTTACGTTTAACACAAGACGATAATGTTAGACGATAATACAATTGCAAGTTATTCTTACTTATGTTATATTGTAAAATTTAAGAATTTGTGATATAATATGGTATGAGGTGATAAGATGCCAAAAGACCTGATTGAAATCAAGTCAATGCTTGATGGAAGAGTTGGAGAAGAGATTGTTGTAACTGTTCAAATGGGGCGTAAGAAGAAACGAGAGCGTCGTGGAACACTTGCTGAAACTTATCGGTCAATTTTTATTGTTGACTTAGATGAGGAAGACAATGTGGATCGTGTATCATTTTCTTATCGAGACATATTAACTAATGCGGTTGAAATCGAATTTTAAACTTTCAAGTTTTAAAGAGGCTTACTTGTTATTGAGTAAGGCTCTTTCTTATTTTGTGATGCAAGCTATGGTATAATTAATTGTATATCTTATGGAGGTGTCGCTCTTGAAAATGATTGTTGGTCTCGGTAACCCAGGTGAACGTTATGCCAATACGCGACATAACGCTGGCTTTGAAGCAATCGATCGTTTAGTAGATAAAGAAGGCTTAAACTTTACTGATCAAAAATTTGATGCAGATTTTACCATTTGGCGGAATCAATCAGATAAGATTTTATTAGTTAAACCCTTTACCTATATGAATAATTCGGGACAAGCTGTTTTACCCTTAATGTCTTATTATGGTATTGCGGTAGAGGATTTAATAGTAGTCTATGACGATTTAGATCTCGAACCAGGTCGTATTCGCCTTCGTGAAAAAGGTTCTGCCGGTGGGCATAATGGCATGAAATCGATTATTCATATGCTTGGAACGAATGACTTTAAGCGTATAAGAGTTGGGATTGGCCGTCCACAAGCAGGTTGGAAGGTCATTGATCATGTTTTAGCTCCTTTTGATAAGGACAGCTTACCACTTGTTACTCAAGCAATTGATCATGCAGCGAATGCTTTAACAGACTGGGTTGGTGGAAAACCTTACAGTGAAGTAATGAATTTTTATAATAGAAAATAATCATGGAGTAAGGATATCCCTGCTTCATGTTTTTGTGTTGGATGTATAAGGAGAGATTTGATGTTAGATAAGTTGCAAACGGCAGCCTTTGATCAAAGTATAAATACTATAAATAAAGCAAATAATTCTAATCTTCCTCATTTAGTGACGGGTCTAGATGGTAGTGGGAAAGCAATATATATCGCTAAACTATATCAAGAGGCTCCGAGTCAAATGATTATACTGGAAAGCAATCCGAATCACTTAATCCAAATGTTTGAAGATCTTTCCAGCTTGCTACCTAATGTCGCTATATATTCTTTTCCTGCGGAAGAGAGTTTGGCGCTAGAATATTCTACAGCTTCTCTAGAAGGTCGGGCGCAAAGAGTAGAATGTTTACAAGCCTTATTGAGTAAAGAGCCTGTTATTGCTTTAACCAATGTGTCTGGTATTCGTAAGCGACTTTCGCCAGTTGAAGATTGGTTAGCCAACCAATTGGAATTGACGATTGGTTATGAGATTGAAAGAGAAGACTTAGAAAATATTTTATTTGAACTAGGTTATCAAAAAGTAGCAATGGTTATGACCCCCGGGGAGTTCTCTGTAAGGGGGAGTATCATTGACTTTTATCCTCTAACCGCTCCCTCTCCTATTCGCTTAGATTTCTTTGATGTGGAACTCGATTCTATCCGTTACTTTGATGCAGAAAGCCAAGTTTCAAAGAAAAACCTTCAAACGATAAAGATTGAACCTGCTACTGATGTGCTATTTACTAAAAAACAACAAGAAAGTATTAAAGAGCAATTGGATGAAGCAATTAAGAAGGCGAGTAAAAAAATCAAAGATGAAGAGATGAAACAAAAGCTAAAGCAATTTATGGGTGAGCAGCTTGAAGGTTTAAACCATAATCAAACACTTGATAAGAGCCAAGCTTTTTTATCTTTTTACGATCCTAAGGGGCATTCCCTTTTGGATTATATGCATGTTTCAGGGCGTTTAGTAGTCAATGAGTTCTCAAAAATTCATCAAGAAGAAATCCAATTAATTGAGCATGATCAATTTTGGTTGGAACAGGAAACCTTAAAGGGTCATCTATTTCCCAATCAACCATTAAAGTTATCAGCATTCGATCAAATTAATCAAAGTAAGCATGCAGTCATCTTCTTTGATTTGATTCAAAAGAGTATGGGCAAGCAGGCATTAGCTAGTATTCATCATTTTTCTTACCGGACAATGAATGCCTTTTATCATCAGATGCCATTAATAAAAGCAGAGATAGATCATTGGTTGAATCAAAATCAAAATATTCAAATTATTGTTGAATCAAAAAAGCGGGCCGAAAAGGTGCGGCAACTATTTGCTGAATATCAAATTGATCCGATACATATCCAAGAACAAGATGATTTTCTGCCAGGCCAGGTAAACCTGCTCATTGGAAACCTAAGCCATGGCTTCGAGTTACCAAATGATAAATGGGTTTTACTGACTGAAAAAGAATTGTTTAATCGTATGAAGAAGAAAGTGATTAAACAACAAAAACTTTCTAATGCTGAGCGAATAAAATCTTATAATGAACTGGAAACTGGCGATTACGTGGTCCATATTAATCATGGGATTGGCCGCTATACTGGAATGGAAACCATGGAAATTGCTGGTTCCCATCGTGATTTACTAGTTATTGAATACCAAAATAACGCCAAAGTGATGGTGCCCATTGACCAATTGCATCTTATTCAAAAATATGTTGCCTCTGGTGAAGCTAAAACACCTAAAATTCATCGTTTAGGTGGTACAGAATGGACGAAAACTAAGCAAAAAGTTTCAAGTAAAATTGAAGATATTGCGGATGAGTTGATTGAACTCTATGCTAAACGTGAAAAAGATAAGGGCTTTGCCTTTAGTGAAGATAGTCCTGAACAGCAAGAGTTCGAAAATGCTTTTCCTTATGTAGAAACGCCTGACCAGCTACAATCAGCTTCAGAAATAAAGAAAGATATGGAAAAAGAAAGACCGATGGATCGTTTATTAATTGGGGATGTTGGTTATGGAAAAACTGAGGTAGCCATGCGAGCCATTTTTAAGGCGGTGATGGATGGTAAGCAAGTAGCCTTCTTGGTGCCAACAACTATATTGGCTCAACAACATTACAATTCATTGATTGAACGATTCGCTGATTATCCATTCAATATCAGGATGCTTAGTCGTTTTGTGACCAAGACTAATCAAAAAGAGACAATCAAAGACTTAAAGGTAGGCGCTTGTCAAATTGTAGTGGGAACTCACCGGATTTTATCGAAAGATATTGAATTTTTAGATTTAGGCTTATTAGTCGTCGATGAGGAACAGCGTTTTGGTGTGAAACATAAAGAGCGATTGAAGCAATTAAGATCGCAAGTGGATGTTTTAACATTAACAGCTACTCCAATACCTCGAACTCTTCATATGTCGATGATTGGAGTGAGAGATTTATCTGTGATTGAAACACCGCCGAGTAATCGTTATCCTGTCCAGACCTATGTAATGGAACGGAATGAAGGGGCCATTAAATCTGCCTTGGAACGTGAGATTGCTCGCGGAGGACAGGCCTTTTATCTTTATAATCGTGTAGCTACTATCTATCATCGTGCAGAAGAACTCGCTCAATTAGTTCCTGAGGCACGTGTTGCGGTTGCTCACGGTCAAATGAGTGAAATTGAATTAGAAAATGTTCTATATGACTTTGTTCAAGGAGACTATGACTTATTAGTGACGACTACTATTATTGAAACGGGAGTCGATATTCCTAATGCCAACACTTTATTTATTGACCATGCAGATAAAATGGGCTTATCCACTCTTTACCAATTAAGAGGAAGAGTGGGGCGAACCAATCGACTCGCTTATGCTTATTTAATGTATGATCCTATGAAGCAATTAAGTGAAGTCAGTGAAAAACGACTGAATGCCATTCGTGAATTCACCGAATTGGGATCTGGTTTTAAAATTGCTATGCGCGACCTTTCAATTCGTGGAGCAGGCAATCTTTTAGGGGCACAACAATCTGGCTTTATCGATTCCATCGGGTTTGATTTATATTCTCAATTATTGAAAGAAGCGGTCGACAAAAAGCAAGGTAAAGAAAACCAGCAGGCAGTATTCAATCAAAGTGATACTGAAATTGACTTAGCCATTGATGCCTATCTACCTGCTAGTTATATTGAAGATGAACGCCAAAAAATTGCAGCTTATAAAGCTATCCAACGAATTGATTCCTTTGATTCTTATCGCGAGGTTCAAGATCAATTAATTGATCGCTACGGTGAATACCCTGACCAAGTAGCTGACTTATTAGATATCGCTTTACTCCGGTATTTAGCTAGTCAAACGGGCATGCTTACTATTAAAAGGCAGCACCAATATGTCGTTTTGACTTTCAGCGAAGAAGCCACACAATTTTTCTATGGCCCTAATATTTATCAAGCCCTGCAGGATGTTCAAGCGAGAGAAACAGTCACTAAACCTAAAGATCGAATGCTGGTTAAATTGACCATTCAAGGAAAAGAGAGTTATGAAATTTTAAGTCTCTTAAAGAAATTATTAGAGCAAGCCTATCAAATTAAGCAAAATTATCAACAGCGTCAAAAAGATTTAAATCATGCACTAAAGTAAAAAGGAGTATTAAAGTATGCGTTTAGATAAATTTTTAAAAATATCGCGAATTATTAAGAGAAGAACCGTAGCTAAAGAAGTAGCAGACCAAGGAAGAGTTCAGATTAATAGTCAAGTTGCTAAATCAAGTTCGACTGTCAAAGTAGATGATGAAATAACCATTACTTTTGGTAACCGTGTAATGACAATAAAGGTAAAAGAATTACAAGAGTCAACTAAAAAAGAAGACGCAGCGAAGATGTATGAATTAATTAGTGAAGAATTCACTAAAATTAATTAAAAACCAAATATTATAGGGTGCATTCTTATTAAATTACTGCTATACTCAAAAATGAGAGAGTGGTGAAAAAATTGAATGAAAAAAATAATCAGTCAGCCAATCGTAAAATCATCCCCTTTGATCAAAGCGCAGGTCATATAAGCCCTTCAAAAAGCAAACAGGAGTCTTTATTAAAGTATATAGCGTTTTCAGTAGGGGTCTTTTTGACTTGTTTATCGCTTTTCTCGCTTCTTCAAGCGCTTCATAAGCAAAGTGAAGTCAACAGTCAATTGGTTCAAGCGGAAGAGAGATTGAATAAGGTTAAAGCGGAAAACAAGCAGGCAGAAAAAGAGTATATTTTATCAAAAGACAAAGATTATATTGCCAAATTGGCCCGCAAAGATTACTTTTTTTCAAAAGATAACGAAATAATCTTCGATCTAAACGAAGAGTCAAGTGAACAGTAAAAAAATTAAAGTATTAATAGGAGGAAAAAGAATTATATGGCGGTAGAAGTAGGACAAAAAGTTACAGGTAAGGTTACAGGAATCAAAAATTTTGGAGCCTTTGTTGCCTTAGATAATAATCAATCAGGATTAGTCCATATAAGTGAAATCTCAGATGGGTTTGTTAATGACATCAACGAAGTATTATCATTGGGAGATGAAGTCACCGTGAAGGTGGTTTCGGTAGCTGATGATGGAAAGATCGGCTTATCAATACGCCAAGCAGTTGATAAACCAGCCAACTCTTATCAAGATAAAAAGAATAATGATGGGTCTACTGCCAAGTATCGTAAACCAAAAGAAGCTGCTCGTCGCAATTTCCATCAAGAATATCCAAAAGTTCCGCAAGGCAAGGGTAACTCTTATCCTAACCAAAATGTTTCTGGTAAATATGCTCAAAAAAACAATGATGATTTCGATCAATTAATGAGTAATTTCTTGAAAGATAGTGAAGATCGTTTAATTTCACTGAAACGTAATACTGAAGGAAAACGAGGCGGACGTGGTGGACGCCGTAGTTAATTGATAAAATATTGCCGACTGCAATAGACCTTAGCCAGTCTATTTGCAGTCTTTATTTTGAACGAGGCAGAGGTGGTAAGCTATGGAAGCAACCTTTCGACAATTTAAGAATAAAGTAGAATCTTGGCCCGGTTGGGAAGAATGCAAAACGATTGTTTTAGCTATTTCTGGAGGTGTTGATTCGATGGTTCTCCTCCATTTAATGATAGAGTTGGTTCAATTAAATGAATATAGGGATCGGCAATTAGTAGTGGCTCATTTTAACCATCGACTAAGATCCCCCGAAACTCATGATAAAGAACAGACCCTAGTTGTAAACACGGCTAAGAGTCATCAATTGGTTTACTTTGTATCTAAGTGGGAGAGTCCAAGCAAGTCAAATATTGAAGCAAATGCTAGACAAGCACGTTATCAATTTCTAGCTGATGTTTTAGATGCTAGTAAAGGGGACTGTTTAATGACCGCCCATCATCTAGACGATGCTGTTGAAACTATGTTTATGCGAATGATTCGAGGGACTTCGTTAAAAGGATTGACGGGAATACGTGATAATTATCAAAGAGTCATGAAAGCTAGTAATAATGAAATTACTGTGACAGCCTTGATGCGTCCTTTAATTAATTTTAGAAAAGCAGAGCTCTATCAATACGCTGAGAACCACCAGATTGTTTACTATGAAGATGAAAGCAATCATGAAACAGAATATTTAAGAAATCGTATTCGCAAGCAGTACTTACCTAAAATTGAACTTGAAAATCCGCAATTTTATCATAATTTATTTGCGATGCAACAACAGCTGACCTCTTCCTACCAAGCACATTATGAGACTTATATGTGTCAAGAACCATTATTATTAGCTAAACTTGAAGACAAGCGTTGGGCCTTTGATGTTAAAAAATGGCGTGAATTGTCTGATGATTTTAGAGAAGTCTTTTTGACCATTTTTTTCGAAGAGCGCTTTATAGAAGTGGCTGGTCAATATGATAAAGAGGCTATCAGTCACTTGCTGGATCAAATTTTAAATACTGAAACACCAAATTACCGCTTTAATTTAGCTCCAGGATGGGTGTCGCGTCGAGAATATGATTACATCTTTATCGAGCCGGAAGAAAGAAAAGCACCAGCTCTTTCTGATTATCGAGTGGACTTATCTACCAATAATAAGTGGTTTAGCCTAGGGAATGGGCTATGGATTGGTCTTTTCAACCGCTCTTTTGTTAATAATCAAATGCGTAAGGCAGTAGATGATTTCTTGGCACTTGACCTATCAGAAGAAGAGAATCCCCCCGCCTTTCATATTCGTCATCGTCAAGACGGGGATTTGATTGAGTTGAAGTCAAGCAAAGGAGCTTATCACAAGAAAATTTCTAGAATCTTAATTGATGAAAAAATCCCTTCATCCGTAAGAGATAAAATTTGGTTAATTGTTAATGACACTAACGAAGTGATTTGGATGATTGGTCATCAGAGTTCCTCTAAGTACCAACCACAAAAACCAGAAAATATTACACATTACCTTTTGATTCAAAAGATGTACTAAAAAGGTGCAAGAAAATAAAGAGTTATGTTAAAATACATTAATACACTTTGAGAAAGAAAAGGAGTCAATATGTTAGAACAAGATGTTTTAAAAGTACTTGTAACAGAAGAAGAATTACGAGCTACTGTCCAACGACTAGGTAAAGAAATTACAGCGAATTACCAAGGGAAAGAAGTGCTGGTAGTAGGTATCTTACGTGGAGCCGCTCTTTTTATGGCAGATTTAATCCGTCAGATGGATTGCTATGTAGAAATTGACTTTATGGATGTTTCAAGTTATGGATCAGCTACAGAGTCTTCTGGTGAAGTCAAAATAATAAAAGACTTGAATAGCAGTGTAGAAGGCAAGGACATCTTAATAGTCGAAGATATTATTGATACTGGAAGAACTTTAAAGTATATCATGGATCTACTAAACTTTCGTAAAGCCAATTCTATCAAAATATGCAGTCTACTAGATAAGGCAGAGCGTCGTATAGAAGCAGATGTCAAAGTAGACTATGTCGGAGTTGAAGTTCCTAATGAGTTTGTAGTAGGATATGGACTAGATTATGATCAAAAATATCGTAATCTACCTTATATTGGGGTCTTAAAAGCTGAAATCTATTCTTAAAATAGTCAGTGAGACTAATTATTTTTATCAAAAGATTAAGTATATTTTTAATCAATAATCGAAGTTAAGGAGAAAGAAACGAATGCAAAAACCTAATCCAAATCGAAATCCCTTTCGAAATCCCTTTCGAAACACCCTCGTTTATATTTTAATCGGTTTGGCTATTTTAGGCGGCTTTAGTTTAATGACAGATGGTGGATCGTTTTTAAATTCTACTAAAAAGATCACGATATCTGAATTTGTTCAACAACTTGAAGCCGATAAAATTGCTGAATTTGAGATGCAACCGGGAGCAGGAGTTTATCATGTGAAAGGTAAGTATCAACCGATAGAAGCTGAAAACAAAACGAGTGATAAAGCGGTTGAAGTCATCAAAGGTGATAGTAAAACTCAATTGTTTGAGACAGATATCTTACCAAATGATTCGACCATTAGCCAAGTGACTGAATTAGCCAAAGAGAAAAATGTAAAATTTAAATCAATGCCGGAGTCTTCAGCAGGTATTTGGTTAAATTTTTTACCTATCCTACTATTACTGATTCCTAGCTTTTTCTTGATGTATACCATGATGCAAGCTAGTGGTGGTGGCGGAAAGGGTGTCATGAACTTTGGTAAGTCTAAGTCTAAAGATGTCTCAAAACAAAAAGTCAAAGTTAGATTCTCTGACGTTGCCGGTGCCGATGAAGAAAAACAAGAGCTAGTTGAAATTGTTGAGTTTTTAAAAGAGCCTAAGAAGTTTACAGCTCTAGGTGCAAGAATACCAGCTGGAGTGCTTTTAGAAGGACCTCCAGGTACAGGTAAAACCTTACTTGCAAAAGCCGTTGCTGGTGAAGCAGGTGTGCCTTTCTTCTCAATCTCAGGTTCTGAGTTCGTCGAAATGTTTGTTGGGGTGGGAGCTTCACGTGTCCGTGATTTATTTGAAAATGCAAAAAAAGAAGCACCAGCTATTATTTTTATTGACGAGATCGATGCTGTAGGCCGACAAAGAGGAGCAGGTATGGGTGGGGGCCACGATGAACGTGAGCAAACACTTAACCAACTGCTTGTTGAAATGGACGGCTTTGAAGGAAATGAAGGTGTCATTGTTATGGCTGCGACTAACCGTTCAGATGTCTTGGACCCGGCTCTTTTACGTCCTGGGCGCTTTGACCGTCAAATACTAGTAGGTAATCCAGATGTTAAAGGCAGAGAAGCCGTGTTGAAAGTTCACTCTCGTAATAAAAAGTTAGCTTCTGATATTGACTTGAAAGTGATTGCTCAACAAACACCCGGTTTTTCAGGAGCCGATTTAGAAAATCTTTTAAACGAAGCAGCTTTAATTGCAGCCCGCTTTGACCGTAAAGAAATTACAGCGCCTGATTTAGACGAAGCACATGATCGTGTGATTGCAGGACCTGCTAAAAAAGATGCTGTCGTTTCGGAGCGTCAAAGAAAAACGGTTGCTTACCACGAAGCAGGACATACTGTAATTGGTATGGTTTTAAGTGAAGCCCGTACAGTCCATAAGGTGACTATCGTTCCACGTGGTCGTGCAGGTGGCTATGCTATTATGCTTCCTAAAGAAGATCAATACATTGTTACCTATAAAGAATTATTTGAGCAAGTTGTAGGTCTTTTAGGAGGTCGTGCGGCGGAAGAAATTGTCTTTAACCATCAGTCAACAGGAGCCAGTGATGACTTCCGTCAAGCGACAGCTATAGTACGTAGTATGGTGACTCGTTACGGGATGTCTGAAACAATTGGAACCGTTCAATATGAGAGTGATAGCCAACCATTTGCAGGACGTCGCTATGGTACAGAAGACCATACCTCTTATTCTGAGCAAGTGGCTTATGAAATCGATAAGGAAATTCACCGTATTATGAAGGAAGCTTTAATGGAAGCTTATCGTATTATTAATGAGCACCGAGAACAGTTAAATCTGATCGCAGAAAAGCTCTTAGAAGTTGAAACCTTAGATGCTCGCCAAATTAAAGCTCTTTTTGAAACAGGTGAAATGCCTAAATTAGATGAAACGGAAGCAGCAGAAGTTGTGGAAGATCCATCTGACTTTGAAGAGTCTAAACAAAAATCTTTGGAAGATGACCCTAAAGAAAATTCTAACGAAGATTTGGATTCAAAGGACGAAGTCAAATAGTTAAGTTAAAAGACAGGCCCTCGCCTGTCTTTTATCATCGAATGAAATAGAAAGAAGGGAAAAAATGAAAGGGCAGTTAATCAAAGCATTAGCTTTTGATGATCAAATACGCGTATTTGTAGTAGATGCGACGGACTTAGTTAAGCGAGCACAAGAAAAACATCAAACGTGGCATACGGCTACAGCTGCATTGGGGCGAAGCTTGGTTGCTACAGCACTCTTGTCAGCCAATCTAAAAGGGGATGACCGCCTGCTTGTTCAGATTAAAGGTAATGGTCCTTTAGGATTAATCTCTTGTGATGGCGATACCCAAGGTCGAATTAGAGGGTATGTATCAAATCCGAACGTGGCTTTAGAGTTAAATAGTAAAGGCAAGTTGGATGTAGCGAGAGCGGTTGGGCTTCCTGGTAGTTTGAAGGTCAGTAAATACCTTGCGGATTCAGAAGCTTTTACTGGCCAAGTTGAGCTTATTTCAGGTGAACTGGGCGAAGATTTTACTTACTATATGGCAGTATCGGAACAAACTCCCTCTTCTATTGGCTTGAGTGTGCTTGTCAATCCAGATGAATCAGTTCAATCAGCTGGGGGCTTTATGATTCAAGTTTTACCTGGGACATCTGACGAAGTGATTGATCAACTGGAAACAAGGATTAAGTCGCTTGGTTCGCTGTCAGAGTTAATCGACGGATCAGAAGCGATTACAGATCTTTTGGATTCATTAGTTGGATTGAATAATAGCCGAGTTATTTCGCAGCAACCAGTTGAATTTTATTGTCCATGTAGTAAAGAGCGCTTTCGTAAGTCACTTGCAGTTTTGGATTCTAATATGTTACAGCAAATGATTGACGAGGATAAGGGAGCAGAGGTTATTTGCCAATATTGTAGTGCGACTTATCAATTTAGTGAAGAAGAATTAAAAGCGATCTTAGCTAATCAATAAGATCGCTCTATTATCACCATGACAAACTGAACGACTTCATGTAAAATGAAAGGGACAGTATAAAGAAATAGTGGGAGGAAAGCCAATGTCTGATGTAAAAGATAATCCAGAATTTGAAGAATTAAATGACCAGTTAGTAGTCAGAAGACAAAAGATGCAAGAAATGTCTGAAGCAGGAGTCAATCCTTTTGCTGCAGGATTTGAACGCAGTGACTATTCAAAGGCTTTAATTGAAAAGTATGATCACTTATCCAAAGAAGACTTGCAAGAAAAAGAAGCGATTGAAGTTTCTATTGCTGGCCGTATCGTTTCTAAGCGCGGAAAAGGAAAAGCAGGTTTTGCTCACCTGTTAGACATGAAAGGTAAGTTGCAGATTTATGTTCGCCAGGATCAAGTGGGTGAAGCTGCCTTTACTTGGTGGAACGCTGCCGATTTAGGAGATATTGTGGGGGTTCGCGGCAACTTGTTTAAGACAAAAACAGGGGAACTTTCAGTTAAAGCAAAGGAGTTTATTCCTTTAACAAAAGCTTTAAGACCACTACCTGATAAATTCCATGGTTTGACAAACGTTGAACAGAAATATCGCCAACGTTATTTAGACCTAATTGCCAACGAAGAAAGTTTTGATCGCTTTGTCAACCGTTCAAAGATTATTCGCGAAGTGAGACATTATTTAGACGATTTAGATTATCTAGAGGTTGAAACTCCTGTCTTACATAATCTAGCAGGTGGAGCGTCAGCTAGACCTTTCATTACACATCATAATGCATTAGACATGGAACTATACTTACGGATTGCTTTAGAATTACATTTGAAGCGTTTAGTAATAGGCGGTATGGAAAAAATATACGAAATCAGTCGTGTCTTCCGTAATGAAGGAATTGATACTACCCATAACCCTGAATTCACTATGATTGAAGTGTATACAGCTTATACAGTTTATACGGATATTATGGACTTAACAGAAGGGTTGATTCGCCATGTTGCCAAGAAAGTCTTAGGGACTGCTATGATTGATTATGATGGTAAAAAGGTAGATTTGGAAACGCCGTGGGCACGTCGCCATATGGTTGATTTAATTAAAGAAGAAACCGGTGTCGATTTCTGGCAAGAGATGACTCTAGAAGAAGCTAAAGCTTTAGCTAAAGAACATCAAGTCCCAGTTGAAGACCACGATTTGTCAGTAGGACATATTATTAATAACTTCTTTGAAGAAAAGGTAGAAGATACATTAGTTCAGCCTACTTTTGTTTATGGACATCCGGTTGAAATTTCACCATTGGCTCGAAAAAACGAAGAGGATCCACGTTTTACCGACCGCTTTGAATTGTTTATTGTTGGTAAAGAATATGCGAATGCCTTTACAGAGTTAACGGATCCAATTGATCAAAGAGAACGTTTTGAAGCTCAAATGGCAGAAAAAGATGCTGGAAATGACGAAGCGCATCCAGTTGACGAAGATTTCTTAGAAGCATTAGAGCACGGAATGCCTCCAACTGGTGGCTTAGGAATTGGTATTGACCGTTTAGTAATGTTATTAACGGATTCACAATCCATTCGTGATGTCCTCTTATTCCCAACATTAAGAAATAATTAAGAATTGAATTGATTAAGAAATTACCACAAACTGGATAGAGATTTGTTTGTGGTGTTTCTTTTGAAATAGTTAAAAATCTAAACCTCTCAACATTAAATAAAGGAGAATACTATGAATACAAGTAGAGCAGAAGCGTTTAGCGATGGAGTTTTAGCAATTGTTATTACTATCATGGTTTTAAAATTACAACCCCCAGCTAGTTTAGACCTAGCTGGATTGAAAGAAATATATCCGACTCTATTAGCCTATATACTAAGTTATGCATATGTGGGGATATACTGGGCCAATCATCATCATTTATTAGCCGTTTTAAAAACAGTCAATGGTAAAATTTTATGGCGTAACTTATTTTGGCTCTTTTTTATGTCTTTGATACCAACTTTCACGGAATGGATGGGCTTAAACCCTTCTGTTAAACTACCAGCCTTTTTTTATGGATTCATCTTACTAATGTGTGCTGTTTCTTATAATATTTTACAAACAGAAATTATTCGGGTGAATGGCAAGGATTCAGATTTAGCTAAAAAGATTGGTAAGGATTTCAAAGGGAAAGGTTCGATTGTTTTTTATATTCTTGCTTTGATTTTCGCTTTTTATCAGCCTCTAATTTCTTATCTAATATATGTGGCGATAGCTTTATTATGGATTATTCCAGATAAGCGACTAGAAAGCACCTTTTATAAATAGTCTTTCATTTATTTCTACGAATTTTTAAATATTGATATGGCAAATCATATTTTTTTAATTTTTGCGATTAATAGGTTATTATAGAATTAACACAATTAAGGAGGGCTAGTAATGGAATTTTTAAGAGAAGACCATGCCATTGTTTTACGTAATGAAGAAAACGAGATGATTGCCGAGATAACTTATCGAGATACTGATGATGAAAAGTTAGTGGTGGCTAACCATACCTTTACTTCAGATAGTCTTAGAGGTCAAGGAATTGCTGGTAAGCTTTTAGATGAGTTAGTAGCAGATATGCAACAGCAAGGTAAAAAAATATATCCCAGTTGTCCATATGTCATTAGAAAATTTGATGAGGAAGCAGAAAAATATAGGCATATAGATGCTCGTAAACACCCAGCTTAACAGTTGCTAATCATATAACCAAAAGTAGTTTCATCTACTTTTGGTTTTTTTAAGGTCTTTAATTAGACAATAAAGCGCTTCCGTGATAACCTTTTAATTAGTAGGTCTATTTCAAATATTTTAATAGTAAGTTGGAAAATACAGTGCTTACGACCTAAGTATTGATTTTATTTACAAAATATAGAAAGGAAGGATCAAGATGAGTTACAGTTTTATTGCAAATTTAAGAGAGTTACAAAGTCAAAAAGATTTGATGCGCCTTTCCCTTTATATGCCTACTAATCGTGGAGGTTTAAATAGGCAAGAAGACCTGATTCAATTTAAAAATCTAATTCAGCAAGTTAAATCTAAGCTGGAAGAAGTTGATAAAGATGAAGCAAATAAGATTTTAAAAGAAATTGAAAGAATTCGAAACGATAAAAATTTTTGGGATCAAACTAAAGAAGGTCTAGCCCTTTTTATCAGTCCTAAAGATGTTGAAGTTGCCTATTTACGTAATGAATTTAAACCTTCGATTCATCTAGGAAATGAATTTTATCTTTTACCTTTATTGGCTTATTATGAGGAACTTCATGAAGTAATCATTGCAGATATATCTAAAGATTCGGTGGATTTTTTTGATGCCAACCAGTTTAATGCCGAAGCCCTTACTCTAGACCCTGCGATTGAAGTGAAAGACTTTTCAGAGATTTATGATGATTTAGACGCTGACTCTCAAGTCAATGTACACTCTTATGGCGGACGTCAAGAGCCTGGTATGCATCATGGACACCGAGCTACTCCAGAAGAAAAAGATCTAGATCGCGCAAAATATTTCAATTACTTGCATAAAAAAATGCAAGAAGTAGCTAAACATTATCACCGGCCAATTTTATTAGCAGGAACAGTTGAGAACATAGGCCATTACAAAAAAGTTAATGAAAACACCGCTATTTATTATGATTCAACAATCGACAAACCCTTCCAATCCATGGATGCTAAAGCGAAAACCAAACTTTTAAAAGAGACCCTTAGTCAAAATCAGCAAGAATTCGCAAAAGAAAAGATTGATCAAATTGAAAAAGCTCGTAATCAAGGGAAAGTCATTCATGATTTTGAAGAGATTAAAGGGCTGATCCATGAAGGGCGTATCGAAGAATGGGTGATTCAATACTTTACAGACAACTTATTAGATGGAGAGGCTTTAAATCATTGGGTGATCAAAGCCATGGATCAAGGGGTTAAAATTTCTCTCGTTTTGGAAAAAGTTGAAGGGATTAAACAACAGTTTTCTGCTCTTTTAAGGTACTAAAAAAGAGATGAATTTATCCCTTTATAGCAAAAGATTACCAAACATTTTGGGCCATGTAATAGAATGAAAGCGATGCATGATTCCATAGTTATGCATCGCTTTTTAATTGCTTAAATAGATAGAGGAGTGTTTCTATTTGAATCGAAAGACATTGACGATAGCTTTTGCCTATGTGGGAGTAGTAACAGGGACGAGACTGACTTCAGGCCAAGAGCTACTGCAATGTTTTATTAGGTTTGGTTCTGTTGGCCTATTCGGCCTATTCTTGGTAGGGCTCATGCATGCCTTAATGGGTGGCTATTGTCCGGAGCTAGTTTGCAGCAGCAATTTAATTTAAAAAGCATTTGGGGTAGCGCCTTGTGTGTTCTATTAGTTTTGATTATTGCATCCTTTGATTTTGAAAAATCCAACAAATTATTGTTTTTTTACGCCGGTCTTAATTATTTTATTATCCTAGTTTTTATCGATACTTTATTTAACTATCGGTTTGATTTTGAAAAGATTGAAGTGATGAGTCAAGAACTCAATCAGCTTTTCCCTTCGATAATTTTGCCTAGCTTAAACTATTTTTCAATGTGTTTTATAACGGGTTTTTCCATGGCAGTTGTTATCAGTGGTGATGCCCTGCGCCTTCAGTTTACTTTCGCTTGTGCGCATCGCCTATCTAGTAAGCAACCCGACAAGTTTTATACCTACTATGTAGCAGTTACTTTAGCGGGGTTTGCTCTAAGTTTTTAGGATTTAAAGAATTAGTTGCTAGCATGCATCCTATTTTAGGCTTTATTTCTGTCAAGGATCGCTCCGCTTTCCTCTTTGACAAAAGTAAAGAATTTGAGGGCTAGACGCTAAGACATAAGCATGCCCATTTAGAAGCACCTTGTGTAACATATGTTTGACAACTCTAGAAAAGTTTTTAAAATATATGCGAAATTTAATTGACGAGGAAAAAACTACATGGTAAGATAATAAAGGTGTTTTTATTGACAGATACCTGAAACTCAGTCGTGCTGACTGCTATAGATTCACCCTGAAGCGCAGTTTTGAAAATTTCAAGCCTGCGGAAAATTTATATTTATAAATGACACACTTGGATGTGTGGACTAAGAAAATAATGGAAGGAGGACTTTTGATGCCAACAATTAATCAATTGGTTAATAAACCTCGTAAATCAAAAGTAAGTAAATCAAATTCACCCGCATTAAACGTAGGTTACAACAGCTTCAAACGTTCTAACACAAAAACAATGTCTCCGCAAAAACGTGGGGTATGTACACGTGTAGGGACTATGACTCCTAAGAAACCGAACTCTGCTTTACGTAAGTATGCCCGTGTTCGTTTATCTAACCTTATGGAAGTAACAGCTTATATTCCAGGTGAAGGCCATAACTTGCAAGAGCACAGTGTGGTACTAATCCGTGGCGGACGTGTGAAAGACTTACCAGGGGTACGTTACCATATCGTTCGTGGAGCGCTGGATACTGCCGGTGTTAATGACCGTAAGCAAAGCCGTTCTAAATACGGTACTAAGAAACCTAAATCATAATTATAACAATCACCGATTTTTCGAAAGGAGGAGTTTAAATGACTCGTAAAGGGAATATTCCTAAACGTGAAGTGTTACCAGATCCAATTTATAATTCTAAAGTAGTAACTCGCACAATCAACCGTTTAATGGTTGACGGTAAGCGAGGTAAAGCATCATCTATTTTATATAGTGCATTTGATGTAATCCGTGAACAAACAGGCCAAGATCCAATGGAGGTTTTCGAACAAGCCATTGAAAACATCATGCCATTATTAGAAGTTAAAGCTCGTCGTGTTGGGGGTTCTAACTATCAAGTACCAGTTGAAGTAAGACCTGAGCGTCGTTATACTTTAGCGATTCGTTGGTTAGTGACATATTCTCGTTTACGTGGTGAAAAAACCATGGAACAACGTCTAGCACGTGAAATTATGGATGCAGCAAACAATACAGGTGCTTCTGTACGTAAGCGTGAAGATATGCATAAAATGGCAGAAGCTAACAAAGCCTTTGCGCATTATCGCTGGTAAGATTTATAATGGTATTGTTAACTTAGTGATTCTTTGTTAACAGATAATGATTCAAAAAAGGAAAGAGGGGTAAATATACATGGGAAAAAGAGCATTTTCTCTTGAGAAAACTCGTAACATTGGAATTATGGCCCATATAGATGCTGGTAAGACAACGACTACTGAACGTATCTTGTATTATACCGGTAAGATCCATAAGATCGGTGAGACCCACGATGGTGGAGCTCAAATGGACTGGATGGAGCAAGAGCAAGAACGTGGTATTACCATTACTTCTGCTGCAACAACAGCTCAATGGAAAGAACACCGTGTAAATATCATCGATACACCAGGACACGTGGATTTTACGGTTGAGGTTGAACGTTCATTACGTGTATTGGATGGAGCGGTTGCCTTATTAGATGCTCAATCAGGTGTAGAACCTCAAACTGAAACAGTTTGGCGTCAAGCTACTACCTATGGAGTACCTCGTATTGTATTTGTTAATAAAATGGACAAAATGGGAGCTGACTTTGAATATTCACTAAGAACCCTTCATGAGCGCTTAGACGCAAATGCAGTAGCTATGCAAGTTCCAATCGGATCTGAAGATGAATTCAAAGGAATCGTCGATATTGTTCATAAAAAAGCATATATTTATAATAACGATTTGGGGACAGAAATAGAAGAAACAGATATCCCAGAAGAATATCAAGAAAAAGCTGCTGAATATTATACAACTTTAGTTGAAGCAGTAGCTGATACTGATGAAGAAATTATGATGGCTTATCTTGAAGGGGAAGAAATTCCTGAAGATGTTTTGAAAAAAGCTATCCGTAAAGCAACAGTTAATGTTGACTTATACCCAGTCTTCTGTGGTACAGCCTTCAAAAACAAAGGGGTTCAATTATTACTAGATGGTGTTATTGATTACTTACCAAGTCCACTAGATGTTCCACCAATTATTGGTTTCGAACCAGGAAGTGAAAAGGAAATTGAACACCATGCGGATGACAGTGAGTCATTTGCAGCTTTAGCCTTCAAAGTTATGACAGACCCATTCGTTGGTCGTTTAACTTTCTTCCGCGTTTACTCAGGAACATTGGCATCTGGTTCATATGTTCAAAACGCAACTAAAGATTCGCGTGAGCGTGTAGGTCGTATCTTACAAATGCACGCTAACTCTCGTGAGGAAATTGCTGAAGTATTCTCGGGAGATATTGCTGCAGCTGTTGGTCTTAAGAATACAGGAACTGGAGATACTTTATGTGACCCAGATAACTTAGTTATTCTTGAATCAATGGAATTCCCTGATCCAGTTATTGAGGTAGCGATTGAACCTGATTCAAAAGCTGACCAAGATAAGATGGGCTTAGCCTTAGCTAAGTTAGCTGAAGAAGATCCAACCTTCCGTGCTTCAACTGACCATGAGACTGGTCAGACAATTATTGCCGGAATGGGAGAATTACACTTAGATATCATCGTTGACCGCTTAAAACGTGAATTTAAAGTTTCAGCTACGGTTGGTGCACCACAAGTTTCTTACCGTGAGACCTTCCGTGCCGCGACACAAGCTGAAGGTAAATTCGTTCGTCAATCAGGTGGTAAAGGTCAGTATGGTCACGTATGGATCGAATTTGAACCAAATGAAGAAGGCGCTGGCTTTGAGTTTGAGAATGCGATTGTTGGTGGGGTTGTTCCTCGTGAATACATTCCAGCAGTAGAAGCAGGATTGAAAGATGCGATGGAAAATGGTGTCCTAGCAGGATTCCCATTAGTAGATATCAAAGCTAAGCTTTACGATGGATCTTATCACGATGTTGACTCTTCTGAAACAGCTTATAAGGTTGCGGCTTCAATGGCACTTAAGGCTGCTGCTAAGAAAGCACAACCTTCAATCCTTGAACCAATGATGGCTGTTGAAGTAACAGTTCCTGAAGAATATTTAGGAGATGTTATGGGACACGTGAACTCTCGCCGTGGACGTATTGAAGGTACTTCAACACGTGGAAACGCACAAATTGTTAAATCATTCATTCCTTTATCAGAAATGTTTGGCTATGCAACGACTTTACGTTCTTCAACTCAAGGACGTGGTACATTTACAATGCAATTCGACCACTACGAAGATGTTCCAAAATCAATCGCTGAAGAAATCATCAAAAAATACGGTGGGTCTTCAGAAAATTAATCATAAGCAATAAAGGCTTATTAAGAAGAAAGACCAAGGTTAAGGGAAATATCCGTTGAATTCACTTCAATATCTTTGGTATAATAATTTTGATAGATTACATAATCTATAAACACTTTAAAATTAGGGGGATTTACTCAAATGGCAAAAGAAAAATACGAACGTACGAAACCGCATGTTAACATTGGTACTTTAGGACACGTTGACCACGGAAAAACAACTTTATCAGCTGCAATCGCGACTGTATTAGCTAAAAACGGATTCGGTGAAGCTAAGGACTATGCTTCAATCGATAACGCTCCAGAAGAAAAAGAACGTGGAATCACAATCAACACTTCTCATATCGAGTATGAAACTGCTAACCGTCACTATGCACATATTGACGCTCCAGGACACGCGGACTACGTTAAGAACATGATCACTGGTGCTGCTCAAATGGACGGTGCGATCTTGGTTGTATCTGCAGCTGATGGCCCAATGCCACAAACTCGTGAGCACATCTTATTATCGCGTCAAGTAGGAGTTCCTTACTTCGTAGTCTTCTTAAACAAAGTAGACATGGTTGACGATGAAGAATTATTAGAATTAGTTGAAATGGAAGTTCGTGACATGTTATCAGAATACGACTATCCAGGAGATGACATTCCAGTAATCGCAGGTTCTGCTCTTAAAGCTTTAGAAGGCGATGAAGCTTATGAAGCTAAAGTATTAGAGCTAATGGAAGAAGTAGATGCATATATTCCAGAACCAGAGCGTGACACTGACAAGCCATTCATGATGCCAGTCGAAGACGTATTCTCTATTACTGGTCGTGGTACAGTTGCTACAGGACGTGTTGAACGTGGACAAGTTCGTGTAGGTGACGAAGTTGAAATTGTAGGTATCGCTGAAGATACTATGAAGTCTACAGTAACTGGTGTAGAAATGTTCCGTAAGATGTTAGACTATGCTGAAGCAGGGGACAACATTGGTGCATTATTACGTGGAGTTACACGTGATGATATTGAGCGTGGACAGGTATTAGCAGCTCCAGGAACTATTACTCCACATACTAAGTTCGAAGCGGAAGTATATGTACTTTCTAAAGAAGAGGGTGGACGTCATACACCATTCTTTACTAACTATCGTCCTCAATTCTACTTCCGTACAACTGACGTAACAGGTGTTGTAGAATTACCAGAAGGAACTGAAATGGTTATGCCTGGTGACAACGTATCTATGACAGTAGAATTAATTCACCCAATCGCTATCGAAGACGGAACTCGTTTCTCAATTCGTGAAGGTGGACGTACTGTAGGTGCAGGTACTGTTACTAAAATTAATGCTTAATTAAATATTAAGAACAAAAGCCAAGCAAAATACTTGGCTTTTTTATTTTAGATTAATGTTTGTTGTATCAAGCTTAATCATGCTATACTAAAAGTAAATAAAATTTAGAAAGGGGAATGACGATGGATTTTAACAGTGTTGTTAGCTCTATTCCTGGAATAATAGGCTCATTACTTTTATTAATAGCAGCATTGATTTTGGCGCATTTTGCGAGAAAATATGCGATTAAGGCTATGGAGAGTATCGACTTTGACTTGAAACTACAAAAATGGGGGTTAGCTAGAACCGATGAGGAATCTAATGCCTTCTTAGAAACAATAGGCACTTTATTATATTTTATTATTGTACTTTTCTTTGTACCTTTCATTTTAAATGGATTAGGATTGGCAGGGGTTGTTGATCCAATATCTAATATGTTTGCGAAGTTTTTTGCTTACATTCCAAACATTATTGCAGCCGTTTTAATTATATTCATTGGCAACTTATTCTGTAAGTTTGTTAAACAGTTAACGCAAAACTTACTAGAAGGTTTCAATTTAGATAAGTGGTATAGTAAGATGACGGGGCAGGAAGAAAAAGAAAGAGTCAATGATACACATCTAGCTGAAGTGTTTTCGACCGTTGTTTATGTCTTAATATTTATTCCGATTTTAACAGTGGCCCTTGAAACACTAGGTATTCAGACTATTTCAGCACCGATTGTCGGTGTATTAAACTCTGTAATGTCAGCAATTCCAAATATAATTGTGGCAGTTATTCTTGTTTTTGTCGGTGGCTTCATTGCAAAATTGTTAGGTGATTTATTAGAAAGTCTATTAAAGACATCTGGTATCGACCAATATTCAAAATATTTAAATTTTAAAGGTGAAAGCCATATCCAAATTTCAAGCGTGATTGCTCAAGTGGCTAAATCACTATTACTTATTTTCTTTATTGTCGAAGCTATTTCAGTTCTTAACTTAGAAGTATTAAATGCGATAGGCACTTCTATTATTGCCTACATCCCTGATGTAATAGCTGCAGCGTTAATCTTAGCGGTAGGAGTAATAGGTGGTAATATTCTTGCAAGCTTTTTGAAAGAAGTTTCTGGTAGTAAAGTATTTGGAGAATTTGTTCGTTATGCTATTATTGTATTGGCGATTTTCATGACATTGAACCAATTAAAGTTTGCTCCAACAATTGTTAACGCGGCCTTTATTATTATTCTTAGTGCGGTAGCTGTTGCCTTCGCTCTTGCAGTTGGAATAGGTGGTAAGGATTTTGCTGCACGTCAACTAGAAAATATTGAAAAAAGCATTGAACACGAAGAAAAAGAAGAAGAACAGCAAAGATTCTAAAACTAATCAAAACAAAAAGCTCGCTATTCTTAATTGAATGAGCGAGCTTTTTTGTGATTGTAATTACGATTTATTGAATCAGTCGATTATAGTGACCAATGATTTGTTCAGATAACTCTTCAATCGATTGATTCTCTACATTAATCACGGTGGCACCTAGTTGATGATATAAATCATCTGCGAACATCAATTCTTGCTTTACTCTCTCAAGTGAAGAGTAAGTAGCTTTTTCACCTAACCCCATCATTTCGACTCGTTTTTTACGAATGTTTTGGATATATAGAGGAGAGGCAATCAAACCATATATTCTTCGTGAATCAGCCTGATAGATTTCATCAGGAATGTGAACTTCTGGAAAAATTGGTAAGTTGGCTACCTTATATGATTTATTAGCTAGGTACATACTTAAAGGTGTTTTGGAAGAGCGTGAAACTCCTAGCAATACAATGTCAGCTAATTCGAATCCTTTACGATTTTTACCATCATCGTACTTCACTGCAAATTCAATGGCTTGAATACGATCGAAGTAGTGATCATCGAGTCGATGTAGGGTTCCTGATTTTTCAGTAGCTGTCATATTTGTTTTTTGTGAAATAAGGTCTAGAATGGGGTGGATTACATTATGATAATCTAATCCGTTTTTCTTTGAGAACTCACTGGCGTAATTTTCTAGACCTTCATCAACTAAAGTAGTGATTAAAATCGCATTCACTTTAGCAGCCTCTTCAAGTATGGGTTTTAATTCATCCCGGGTGTTAATAAATGGAAATCTTTTTAAACTGATGTTGGTTAACTTTGGGAATTGGGCTAAAGCGGCGTTGGTAGCGCGTAGGGCTGTTTCACCGACAGAGTCGGAAATGACATAGAATTTGTAAGAATTGGTTACTGACATATTATTCCTCCGATTGGCTTAATTCAACCAAAAGATTCACGATATGAGTTTTTGATACTTTGCCAAGTATTTCATAGTCAGCGGTTACGATTGGCAGTGAATCAATCTGGTGTTCAGATATTAGGCGTGCCGCATCAAGCACCGTTTGATCGGGTTGAGCGACAATAATATTTGGCATTCTGGTCATTATAATGGTTAAGGGTGTATCCATTAACTGACCAATCGCTGAGCGGAGTAAATCCTTACGCGACACGATACCTGCTAGCTTGTGGTCTTCTTCATCAATTACATAGATAGAACCAGCATCATACATAAATAAGTGAGTAATTGCGTTTTGGACTGTAGTATCAGGTGTAACTGTGATAGCCTGGACCATAATATCTTTAACAAGATACTCTGAAAATGCTTCATATAATAAGGATTTTTCAGTTAATCCAGAATAAATATAGCCTACTTTTTGACGAGCATCGAGGATGCCCGTCATGGTTAAGACAGCGAAATCACTACGCAATGTTGATTTTGTTAAACCAAGCTTACTAGCAATTTCGTCGCCGGTGATTGGTTCATTTTCTTTAACGATTGAGATGATTTCTTCTTGTCGGGGTGAAAGTTTCATAGTTCCCCTCCTAGTTAATTAATTATACGTTTTTAATAGCGCTTTGTGCAGCGGCTAATTGTGCAATTGGTACACGGTAAGGTGAGCAAGATACATATGAAAGCCCTACTTGGTGGAAGTGTTCAATGGAACGAGGGTCTCCTCCTAGTTCTCCACAAACACCAATTTTCAAGTTTTCTTTCACGGATCGTCCTCGTTCTACAGCTATCTCAACAAGTTCTTTAACAGCAAAAGTATCAATAGTTTGGAAAGGATCATCTTTTAAAATGCCTTGGTCAAGGTATTGATTTAAGAATTTACCAGCGTCATCTCGTGAGTAGCCAAAGGTTAGTTGAGTCAAGTCATTGGTTCCGAACGAGAAGAATTCAGCGTCATTTGCTAATTGATCGGCAATTAAGCATGCACGAGGTGTTTCAACCATTACTCCAACTGTAAATTCCATACTTACCTTTTCTTGCTTTAGAACATTTTCTAAGTGTTCTTTTATTTTTGCTTTCAAGTGAATTAATTCAGCTTGACTACTCACTAAAGGAATCATGATTTCTGGTTTAACTTTAACACCGTCTTTTGCTACTTTCATAGCTGATCGGATAACTGCTTCTGCTTGCATGATATATAAGTCAGGGTAGGACATTCCCATACGACAACCACGGTGGCCCATCATAGGGTTAACTTCCTTCATAGATTGCACCCGGTCACTCAATTCAGAAGCATCAATTTGAAGTTGTTTAGCAACTTGTTTGATTTCATTTTGACCATGCGGTAAAAACTCATGTAAAGGAGCATCTAACAAACGTACTACCACTGGTTTTTCTTGCATTAACTCAAAGATATGTGAAAAATCTTCGGTTTGGAAATTACGGATAGCATCTAAAGATGTTTGACGATCAGCAGGGTTTTTGGCAAGTAAGAATTTGCGGATGGCTATTAGACGGTCTTCTTGGAAGAACATATGTTCAGTTCTAACTAGTCCAATACCAACTGCTCCAAAACGTAAACCGTTTTCAATATCTGAAGCTGTTTCGGCATTCATACGAATAGCTAATTGAGCATGCTGACGAGACCATTCTAAGACCTTATCTAAGTCTTCATTTGCTCCGCCTGCAACTGTTGGGATTTCACCGATGTAAAGACATCCTGTCGTACCGTCTACAGAAATGATATCTCCTTCATTTAGTTGACCACCAGGATAAGATAAAGTCTTCTTATCTTCATTGATGTCCAATTCACTACAACCAGCTACACAGCATTTACCCATTCCGCGAGCAACAACCGCTGCATGAGAAGTCATTCCTCCTTGACTGGTTACAATGCCATTAGCAGAGTTCATACCCACAATATCTTCAGGTGAAGTTTCATGACGCACTAAAATAACTGATTTGCCAGCATCTGCCCACTCTTTTGCAGTGACTGCATCAAAAACGATTTGTCCAGTTGCAGCACCCGGACTGGCTGGCAAGCCCAACTTAGAAACTAATTCAGCTTGATTTAGAGCATTCGGATCAAAGGCAGGGTGTAGCAATGTATGGAGGGATTCTGGATTAATAGTTAGAAGGGCTTGGTCGGGTGATAAGATGCCTTCATTTACAAAGTCCACCGCAATTTTGACAGCTGCTTGAGCAGTCCGCTTGCCATTTCTTGTTTGCAGAATATACAATTTTTTATCCTCAATCGTAAACTCAATATCCTGCATATCCGAATAGTGCTTTTCAAGTTTCTCAGTTAATTCTATGATTTGTTGATAGATGTTAGGGAATTGGTCACGTAGACGATTAATTGAAACAGGGGTACGTATACCAGCAACTACGTCTTCTCCTTGTGCATTAGTTAAGTACTCACCGTATAATTCGTGCTTACCGTTTGCGGGATTACGTGTGAAGAGAACACCTGTACCAGAAGTTTCGCCACTATTACCAAAGACCATTTCTTGGATGTTAACAGCAGTACCTAAGTCATCTGGAATATTGTTTAAGCGACGGTAAACAATAGCCCGTTGATTATTCCAAGATTTGAAGACAGCTTCAACCGCTGCGTAAATCTGTTGGTAAACATCTTGAGGGAATGGATGGTTCAATTCTTCTTGATAGATAGCTTGATAATCTTTAACAATTCCTTTAAGGTGTTCAGCTGTCAATTCGTAATCATAGTGCAAATGATTGTCTAATTTAACTTGCTTAAGAATTTTTTCAAACTTAGCCATATCGATTTCATAAACGACGTTCCCATACATTTGTAGAAGACGACGATAACAGTCGTATGCGAAACGTTCATTGTTGGTGATTTGAGCTAATTTTAAGACATTTTCATCGTTAAGCCCTAAGTTTAATATAGTATCCATCATACCTGGCATAGAGATTTTTGCTCCAGAGCGAACGGAAACTAATAATAATTTTTCTGGATCATTAAAGGTCTTGCCTGAGATTTCTTCAAGATGGCTCACGGCTTCGGCAATTTCATCTTTAAGCTCAGTTTTTAACCCCTTAGCTTCCTCTAAGTATTCCAAACATGCTTGAGTCGAAATAGTAAATCCTTGGGGAACAGGGAAGCCTAGACTAGTCATTTCAGCCAAGTTGGCTCCTTTACCGCCTAATAGATCCCTCATTTTGGCATTTCCTTCACCAAATGCATAAACACGTTTCATCAACAAACCTCCTAAAAATTTAAGTAGTGCAACTTATCGTATTATATAATGCACACTATTACTTGTCAATCTAAAATAAGCCACAAAAATTATTGTTTTTAACGCTATGTAAGTTTAATAGTGTTGCTTATTTAAACGCTAAAATGTTTAATGAAAGCACATGATAAAAAGAAGGGTAAAAATTGACTTATTTTCGAGAGAATGGTAAAATATAGGCGTACAATTAGCTTGTGAAAAAACAATTTGGAGGCAGAAATATTTATGAAAGTGATCATCATTGGAACAAACCATGCTGGAATAGCAGCGGCAAATACTTTGTTAGAAAATTATCCAGAGCACGAAATTGTGATGTTGGAACGTAATTCAAATCTTTCTTATCTTGGCTGCGGAACAGCTTTATGGGTAGGTCGTCAAATTGATGATTATAAGGGTCTTTTCTATACAAACGAGGAGGCTTTCGCTAAAAAAGGAGCCCGAATTTATACTGAAACTGAGGTTTCTAACATCGATTTTTCGAATAAAAAGGTATACGCTCTGAAAAAAGATGGCGAAAAACTTGAGGAAAGCTATGATAAATTAATCTTAGCTACAGGATCATTGCCAATCACTCCTAAATTCCCGGGTTATGATTTGGAAGGATTACACTTCTTAAAATTATTCCAAGAAGGACAAGCGGTTGATAAAGCCTTAGCAGATAAAGGGGCAAAAAATGTTTGTGTAATTGGTGCAGGTTATATCGGTGTCGAAATTGCTGAAGCTGCTAAGAGACGTGGAAAAAACGTTCGCATTTTTGATGCTGAAAAAACTTCACTAGCTAGTTACTATGATCCTGAATTCGCTAAGATGATGGACCAAAACTTAGAGCGTAATGGCATATCAACACATTTTGGTGAATTAGTTCAAGAATATATCGGTGAAAACGGTAAAGTTAAGGCTGTGAGAACAGATAAGGGCACTTATGAAGCAGATGTGGTAATTAATTCAATCGGCTTCCAAGCGAATACCGAGTTAGGTAAAGACCATCTCGACTTATTTGAAGGTGGAGCATATCTTGTAGACCGCCATTTTAAAACATCAGATGATGATGTCTATGCGATTGGAGACTGTGCCAGCAATTACTCCAATGCCATTCAGGATACAACATACATTGCCTTAGCTTCTAATGCGGTTCGATCAGGTATTGTTGCAGCTCATAACCTTGCAGGTACTGAGTTGGAAGGAGCTGGTGTACAGGGATCAAACGGAATTAATATTTTCAACTTAAAATTAGTCTCAACTGGTTTGACGTTAAAGGCAGCTGAACTAGCAGGTGTTGATGTAGACTATGTAGAACATGAAGATACACAATTTCCCGGATTTATGCCTGAAAATCATCAAGTCAAAATAAGAATTGTCTATGAAAAGACAAGTCGTCGGATAGTAGGGGCTCAGCTAGCTTCAGATTACGATGTATCTTTATTAATCCATATGTTTTCACTAGCTATTCAAGAAGAAGTTACGATTGATAAGTTAGCCTTATTAGATACCTTCTTCCTACCTCACTTTAACCAACCGTATAATTACATTACTGTGGCTGCTTTAAAAGCTAAAAAACAATTAAAGTAAGATAATTTAAAATCCTCTATATAATAAGGTAGCAATTATGTTTTTCTAGGAAAATTGATATTGGTTTTCCTGCAGCTAAAAAAACATAAAAGCTATCTTTTTTTATAAATACTCAAGAAAGCTTTGATTATCGCTTGCATTAGCAATCTATCTTCGGTATAATATCGGTTGTGTCAATTGGAGGGTTCTGCCCCGAAATGGGCACAATCCCTCGAGAAGAGGGAGATATGCAGTGAAACGAGAGGTTGTGACACGCCAGGACAAGTTGCCAAGGGCTGGTTTGTTAGAAATTCTTGTGGAGCAAGTCACATATTTTATATTGACGAAGGAGGAAATAAAAATGGCAAATCAAAAAATTCGTATTCGCTTAAAAGCTTATGAGCACCGTGCTCTTGATGTTTCTGCAGCGAAAATAGTTGAATCTGCTCAAAGAACAGGGGCTAAGACATCGGGTCCAATCCCTTTACCAACAGACCGTTCTGTTTATACAGTTATTCGTGCAACACACAAGTATAAAGATTCTCGTGAGCAGTTCGAAATGCGTACACACAAACGTTTGATCGACATCGTTAACCCTACTGCTAAAACAGTAGACGCTTTAATGAAGTTAGACTTACCAAGCGGTGTGGACGTAGAAATCAAATTATAAAAAATAAAATAATGGAGGTGTACTCATGACCAAAGGAATCTTAGGAACTAAAGTCGGAATGACTCAATACTTTACTGAAAATGGTGAATTAATTCCTGTTACTGTTATCCAAGCTCCTGCAAACGTTGTTTTACAAGTTAAAACAGTTGAAACAGATGGCTATGAAGCAGTTCAAGTAGGATACCAAGATTTACGTGAAGTATTGACTAACAAACCACATAAGGGTCATGTAGCAAAAGCTAATGCTACTCCTAAGCGCTTCGTTCGCGAATTTCGTGATGTTGAGCTAGGAGAATATGAAGTAGGGCAAGAAATCACAGTCGAAACATTCGCAGTTGGTGACATCGTCGATGTGACGGGTACATCCAAAGGTAAAGGTTTCCAAGGAGCTATTAAGCGCCACGGACAATCTCGTGGACCTATGGCTCACGGTTCTCGTTACCACCGTCGTCCTGGATCAATGGGTATGGCGTCAGACGCTTCTAAAGTGTTTAAAGGTAAAAAATTACCTGGACAAACTGGTGGCGAACGTATCACTATTCAAAACTTGGAAATCGTATCAATAGATAGCGAAAACAATGTGATTCTTATTAAAGGAAACGTTCCAGGTGCTAAGAAGTCACTCGTTGAAATTAAACAAGCAATTAAAACAGTTAAATAATATCTAAGAGGGGAGGAACGAGCAAATGCCAAAAGTTACATTATTTAAACAAGATGGAACACAAGCAGGAGAAGTTGAATTAAACGAAGCAATCTTCGGAATTGAACCTAATGAAGCGGTAGTTTTCGAAGCAGTCGTAATGCAAAGAGCTTCACTACGTCAAGGGACTCACGCGGTTAAAAATCGCTCAGCCGTTAGCGGTGGAGGACGTAAACCGTGGAGACAAAAAGGAACTGGACGTGCGCGTCAAGGTTCTACTAGATCACCACAGTGGGTAGGCGGTGGAATTGTCTTTGGACCAACACCTCGTTCATACAGTTACAAATTACCTAAGAAAATGCGTCGTTTAGCCTTAAACTCTGTACTATCTCAAAAAGTTATGGATGAGAAGTTAACAGTTGTTGATGAATTAGTCTTTGACGCACCAAAATCAAAAGAATTCAAAGCGGTATTAAACAACTTAAATATTGATAGCAAAACATTATTAATCTTAGAAGGTGCAAATGAAACAGCGTACTTATCTGCACGTAACATTCCAAATGTAAAAGTGATTGATGATTTGAATGTGAATGTTTTAGATGTAATTGATGCGGATCGTATCTTAATTACAAGAGCTGCGCTTTCAACAGTAGAGGAGGCTTTAGCATAATGCAATTATCAGAAGTTTTATTACGTCCAGTAATTACCGAACAATCAATGCTAGCCATTGATGATAATAAATATACTTTCGAAGTTGACCGTCGTGCTAATAAGACTCACATCAAGCAAGCTGTTGAAGCAATGTTTGAAGGTGTTAAAGTAGCGAAAGTTAATACTATTAATGTAGATGGAAAAGCAAAGAGAATGGGACGTTATCAAGGTTTCACTCGTAAGTACAAAAAAGCAGTGGTTACCTTAACAGAAGATTCAAACCGGATCGAATTGTTTGGCGAAGACGCTGAGTAATTCTGGAAAATATTAAAATAGGAGGGTAACGCAGTGGTAATTAAACATTATAAAGCGACGACTAATGGACGTCGTAACATGACTGGATATGATTTTTCAGAGATCACTACAAAAACACCTGAAAAAAGCTTGTTAGAGTCAAAAAAACAACGTGCAGGTCGTAATGGTCAAGGAAAAATAACCGTACGTCACCACGGTGGTGGAAATAAACGTGCTTACCGTGTGATTGATTTTAAACGTAATAAAGATGGAGTAGTCGGAACAATTAAAACAATTGAATACGATCCAAATCGTACTGCTAACATTGCTTTAGTGCATTATGAAGACGGTGTTAAAACATATATTCTAGCACCTAAAGGCCTTAAAGTAGGCCAAAAAATTGAGTCTGGTGACAATGCGGATATCCAAATAGGAAACGCTTTAGCACTATCTAATATTCCGGTTGGTACAGTTATTCACAACGTGGAATTAAAACCAGGAAAAGGTGGACAATTAATTCGTTCAGCTGGTACAAGTGCTCAAGTTTTAGGACAAGAAGGCAAATACACTCTAGTTCGTCTGAACTCAGGTGAAGTTCGCATGATCTTATCAACTTGCCGTGCAACGATCGGAACAGTTGGTAACGAACAACACGAATTGATTAATATTGGTAAAGCAGGACGTTCTCGTTGGTTATCAAAACGTCCAACTGTTCGTGGATCTGTAATGAACCCTAACGATCACCCACACGGTGGTGGTGAAGGTCGTACTCCAATCGGTCGTCCATCACCAATGACACCATGGGGTAAAAAAGCTATGGGTGTTAAAACTCGTAACGCTAAGAAGAAATCTAGCAAATTAATTATTCGTGGACGTAAGAAATAATAACCAATAAATTCTGAAGGGAGGCTACATTGTGACTCGTAGTTTGAAAAAAGGACCTTTTATAGATGAACATTTAATGAAAAAGGTAGAGGCTCAACAAGATGCCCAAAAAAAACAAGTGATTAAGACATGGTCTCGTCGTTCAACAATTTTCCCTAATTTTATTGGGATGACAATTGCTGTATATGATGGCCGTAAGCACGTGCCTGTATTTATCCAAGAAGATATGGTCGGTCATAAGTTAGGAGAGTTCGTTCCTACACGTACATATAGAGGCCACGTTGACCAAGATAAGAAAACTAAGAAACGCTAATAAGAGGAGGTATATAAGATGTCTGAACAAATTACATCTGCTAAGGCAATGGCAAAAACAGTTCGAATTGCTCCTCGTAAAGCTCGCTTAGTAATGGATCTTATCAGGGGCAAGCAAGTTGGAGAAGCAATGGCTATTTTGAAGTTCACTCCAAAAGCTGGTTCACCAATTATAGAAAAAGTATTAATGTCAGCTATTGCAAATGCTGAACATAATTATGACTTAGATTTAGAAACGTTGTATGTAAGTGAAGCATACGTTAACGAAGGACCAACCATGAAACGTTTCCGTCCTCGTGCTAAAGGGTCAGCTTCACCGATCTTAAAACGTACAAGCCACATTACAATTGTGGTATCAGAAAAAGAGGAGGCTTAATTAATGGGTCAAAAAGTACATCCGATTGGAATGCGAGTTGGCATCATCCGCGATTGGGATACTAAATGGTACGCAGACAAGCAATATGCAGACTATTTACACGAAGATATCAAGATTCGTGAGTATCTCTACAAGAAATTAGCTGATGCCTCTGTATCCGTTATTCAAATTGAACGTGCAGCAAACCGCGTTGTAGTTTCTGTTAACACAGCTAAGCCAGGTATGGTAATTGGTAAAGGTGGATCAGAAGTCGACGTATTACGTGCTGAACTAAATAAATTAACCGGCAAACAAGTTCAATTAAACATTGTTGAAATTAAAGAACCAGCATTAGATGCTAAATTAGTTGCAGAAGATATCGCTCAACAATTAGAAAACCGTGTGGCATTTCGTCGGGCTCAAAAGCAAGCCATCCAACGTGTGATGAGAGCTGGCGCTAAAGGAGTTAAAACGATGGTTTCTGGCCGTTTAAATGGTGCGGATATGGCAAGAACTGAGCACTATACTGAAGGAACAGTTCCATTACATACGCTACGTTCTGATATTGATTATGCTTGGGAAGAAGCAGACACTCAATATGGAAAACTTGGAGTGAAAGTATGGATTTGTCGTGGTGAAATCTTACCAACTAAAAATAACTCTCAGAGAGGAGGAAATTAATCATGTTAGTACCTAAACGTGTAAAACACCGTCGTGAATTCCGTGGTAAAATGCGCGGAGAAGCAAAAGGTGGAAAGCAAGTTGACTTTGGATCATACGGTCTAAGAGCTACAGAAACAGGTTGGATTACCAACCGTCAAATCGAAGCTGCCCGTATCGCTATGACACGTTATATGAAACGTGGTGGGAAAGTATGGATTAAGATCTTCCCTCATAAATCATATACAAGTAAAGCTATTGGTGTTCGTATGGGTAAAGGTAAAGGGGCACCCGAAGGATGGGTAGCACCTACAAAACGTGGAAAAGTTCTATTTGAAATTGACGGTGTGAGCGAAGAGATCGCTAGAGAAGCCTTCCGTTTAGCTTCCCATAAATTGCCAATCAAGACAAAATTTGTAAAACGTGAAGAATATGGTGGTGAATCGAATGAAAATTAATGAAATAAGAGAATTATCCACTGCTGAAATGGTTGAAAAAGAAAAAGAATTCAAGCAAGAATTGTTTAACCTTCGATTCCAATTAGCAACAGGACAATTAGAAAACACTGCCCGTTTACGTCAAGTACGTAAATCTATTGCTCGCATAAAAACAGTCTTGCGTGAGCAAGAATTGTCTAAGTAAAAACGACAAAGGAGGCACATATTAAATGACTGAACGTAACCAACGTAAAGTTTACCAAGGACGTGTAGTGTCAGATAAAATGGACAAAACCATTACTGTGCAAGTAGACACACGTAAAATTCATCCTAAATACGGTAAACGTGTAAAATATTCTAAGAAATATAAAGCTCATGATGAGTTAAATCAAGCTAAAGAAGGCGACATCGTACGTATCATGGAAACTCGTCCATTATCTGCTACGAAACGCTTCCGTTTATTAGAAATTGTTGAAGAAGCAGTAATTATCTAATAATTGCGAAAATCGGAAGGAGGATAACGAAATGATTCAACAGGAAAGTCGATTAAAAGTTGCTGATAATTCAGGAGCTCGTGAAGTGTTGACAATTAAAGTGTTAGGCGGATCAGGGCGCAAAACAGCTAATATAGGCGACGTCATCGTTGCAACGGTTAAACACGCAACGCCAGGTGGAGTTGTCAAAAAAGGTGATGTTGTTAAAGCAGTAATCGTTCGAACTAAATCAGGAGCTCGCCGTAAGGATGGTTCTTATATTAAGTTTGACGAAAATGCATGTGTAATTATTCGAGACGATAAGAGCCCACGTGGGACACGTATCTTTGGACCAGTTGCACGTGAATTGCGTGATAACAACTTCATGAAGATTGTTTCATTAGCTCCAGAAGTTCTGTAATTTTAAGAAAAAGGAGGAAACAGTTCATGCGTATTAAAACAGGAGATAAAGTCCTTGTGATTTCTGGTAAAGATAAAGGGAAACAAGGTACGGTTATTAAAAGTATTCCAAGTGAAGATAGAGTTGTTGTAGAAGGAATTAACATTGCGAAGAAACATCGTAAGCCAAGTCAAACACAAACTGGTGGAATTGAAGAATTCCCAGCAGCGATTCATGTATCAAATGTTCAATTAGTGGATCCAGAAACTGGCGAAGCAAGTCGTGTAGGTTACCGCTTTGAAGATGGCAAAAAAGTTCGTTTTGCTAAAAAATCAGATAAAACTATCAATTAATTAGAAGGGAGGAACTTTAAATGACAAATCGTTTAAAAGAAAAATATCTTAATGAAGTTGCCCCAAAATTGGTAGAGCAATTTAATTATTCTTCAATTATGCAAGTCCCAAAAGTTGAGAAAATCGTAGTCAACATGGGTGTGGGTGACGCAACTGGAAATGCTAAAAACTTAGAAAAAGCAGTGGATGAATTAACTTTACTTTCTGGGCAAAAACCAATCATTACTAAAGCTAAGAAATCAATCGCTGGTTTCCGTTTACGTGAAGGCATGCCAATTGGTGCAAAAGTAACTTTACGTGGCGAAAGAATGTATGATTTCTTAGATAAATTAATCTCGGTCGCACTACCACGAGTAAGAGACTTCCAAGGGATTTCAAGCCGTGCATTCGACGGTCGTGGTAACTACACACTAGGTGTTAAAGAACAATTAATCTTCCCGGAAATTAGTTACGATAATGTAGATAAAGTACGTGGAATGGACATTGTTGTTGTAACTACTGCAAACACTGATGAAGAATCACATGCCCTTCTAAAAGAATTAGGCATGCCATTCAAGAAATAAAGGAGGCATTATCTTTGGCTAAAACATCAATGAGAATTAAAAACCAACGCAAACCAAAGTTCAAGGTTCAAGAGTATTCTCGCTGCGAACGTTGTGGTCGTCCGCACTCTGTATACCGTAAGTTCAAGCTTTGCCGTATTTGCTTCCGCGAACTTGCTTATAAAGGACAAATTCCAGGCGTTAAAAAAGCAAGCTGGTAAGAAATATATAATTAATCAAAGGAGGTAAATCCACATGGCAATGACAGATCCAATTGCAGATTTTCTAACAAGAATTCGTAATGCAAACAGTGTAGGACATAAAATAGTATCTGCACCTTCTTCAAATGCTAAAGTTGCGATTGCTGAAATCTTAAAAAGAGAAGGTTTCATCAAAAACTTTGAAATCACTGAAGATAACAAACAAAATGAAATCACTATCTTCTTGAAGTATGGCCGTAATGATGAAAAGGTTATTACTGGTATCAAGCGTATTTCTAAACCAGGATTACGTATTTATGCTAAGTCAGAAGATATTCCTAAAGTACTAAATGGTTTAGGGATTGCAATTATCTCAACATCAAATGGTGTGATAACAGATAAAGAAGCTCGTCAACAAGGTATTGGTGGCGAAGTGTTAGCTTATATTTGGTAAAACTTATAAAATTAAAGGAGGTGCAGCCCCTGTGAGTCGTATAGGAAATAATCCCGTAACAATTCCAGCTGGCGTAACCGTTTCAATGGATGGTCATACAGTGACTGTCAAAGGACCAAAAGGTGAATTAACTAGAGAAGTTAGTCCAAACATCAAGATTGAAATTAATGAATCAGAGATTACATTTAGCCGTCCAAACGATTCAAAAGTAAATCGCTCATTACATGGAACAACCCGTTCTTTAATTAATAATATGGTTGTTGGTGTTTCTGAAGGCTTTAAAAAAGAACTTCAATTAATTGGTGTTGGATATCGTGCTCAATTACAAGGTACTAAGTTAGTTCTAAACGTAGGTCTTTCACACCCGGTTGAGTTTGAAGCTTCAGAAGGTGTATCATTTGAAGTTCCTTCAAACACACAAATCATTGTTAACGGTTATAATAAAGAAAAAGTTGGCGAATTAGCAGCTAATATTCGTGGCATTCGACCACCTGAACCATATAAAGGCAAAGGAATTCGTTATGTTGATGAATATGTTATTCGCAAAGAAGGTAAAACTGGTAAATAATCGAATTATTTATCAAATTAAATTCAAAATTAAATTAAAGAGGTGACCATTGTGATTACTAAACCAGATAAAAATAAGTCGCGTAAAAAACGCCATAATCGTATTCGTAATAAGATTTCTGGTACTGCTGAGTGCCCACGCTTAAACGTATTTCGTTCAAATACAAACATCTACGCTCAATTAATTGATGACGTAGCGGGTGTGACGCTAGCAAGTGCCTCTAGTAAAGATGAGTCAGTAGCTAAGGCAAGTAAAACAGAACAAGCTTCTGCTGTTGGAAAATTAATTGCTGAACGCGCTGCTGAAAAAGGAATTAAAGTCGTAGTATTTGACCGTGGCGGATATATCTATCACGGACGTGTTAAAGCCTTAGCTGAAGCTGCACGTGAAAATGGACTCGAATTTTAAGAAAAGGAGGAAACCGATCGATGGTTAATATTAAACCAGAAAATTTAGGTGAAATTGAAGAACGTGTAGTAGCGATTAACCGAGTAACTAAAGTTGTAAAAGGTGGACGTCGTTTACGTTTCTCAGCACTTGTAGTTGTTGGAGATAAAGAAGGACACGTTGGTTTTGGAACCGGTAAAGCTCAAGAAGTTCCAGAAGCAATTCGTAAGGCAATCGAAGCGGCTAAGAAAAACCTAGTAACTGTCCCAATGGCAGGAACAACGATTCCTCATGAAGTTATCGGTGAATTCTGTGGTGGACGCGTTCTGCTTAAACCAGCACAAGCCGGTTCTGGAGTGGCTGCAGGAGGGCCTGTTCGTGCCGTTATGGAATTAGCAGGTGTTGCTGATGTAACTTCTAAATCATTAGGTTCTAATACACCTATTAATATGATTCGCGCGACTGTTGAAGCTTTGAAGCAACTAAAAGTGGTTGAAGAAGTGGCTCAATTGCGTGGTAAAACAGTAGAAGAATTATTAAGTTAGGAGGAAAGTCCATGGCAAACTTAGAAATCACTTTAAAACGTAGCCTAATTGGTCGTAAAAAGAATCATGTAGCTACTGCCAAAGCTTTAGGGTTAACAAAAACTTATAAAACCGTTATAAAACCTGATAATGAAGCTATTCGTGGAATGCTCCAAACAATTAGTCACTTAGTAGAAGTAAAAGAAGCTTAAATCTAGTATACTAGTATAAGGAGGTGCCAATATGAAATTACACACATTAAAACCCGCTGAAGGTGCGCGCAAGGAACGTAACCGTGTAGGTCGTGGACAAGGTTCAGGTAACGGTAAATTAGCTGGTCGTGGACAAGGCGGACATAAACAGCGTTCAGGTGGCGGTGTACGGTTAGGATTTGAAGGAGGACAACAACCTCTATTCAGACGTTTGCCAAAACGTGGTTTCACTAATGTTAATCGTAAAGACTATGCAATTGTTAATCTTGAGACATTAAATATGTTCGACGAGGGAACCGTTGTATCACCGGCTTTATTGATTGAATCAGGTGTTATTAAAAAAGAATTATCAGGAGTAAAAATCTTAGGTGAGGGTAACTTAGAGAAAAAATTGACTGTTCAAGCTAGCAAGTTCTCTAAAACTGCAGAGGAAGCTATTACTGCAGCTGGCGGTTCAATCGAGGTGATCTAATGTTCACATTTATTAAGAATGCTTTTAGTTCGCGAGATGTTAGAAGAAGAATTCTTTTCACCTTGTTTATTTTAGCAATCTTTAGATTAGGATCGCATATCCCTATGCCAGGAGTAAATGCGAAAGTTTTAGATTCAATAGCAAGTAATGGTCTTTTGGGGCTCTTAAACACATTTGGTGGAGGAGCCTTAGGCCGGTATTCACTGTTTGCTATGGGAGTCTCGCCTTATATTACAGCTTCCATTATTGTTCAACTCTTACAAATGGATATTATTCCAAAGTTTACTGAATGGGCCAAGCAAGGTGAAGTGGGACGACGTAAATTAAACCAGTGGACGATATACTTAGCCATAGTCATAGGCTATATCCAATCAGCTGGTCTTTCATATGGTTTAAACCGTATGTCCGGTTTAGGTTTAATTAAGAATCCACAACCTTCCACCTATTTAACAATTGCTCTTGTCTTAACAGCTGGCAGCATGTTACTCGTTTGGTTAGGTGAACAAATTACACGTAAGGGTGTCGGTAATGGGATTTCTATTTTAATTATGTCAGGTATTCTAGCACAAATTCCACAGGAAGTTGTCGCTTTTGTGAATACGATGATCATTGGAGCTGGCGACAAATTGGGAATCAATATTCTAATTGGTTTAGGAGTTGTTCTAGCTCTTATTGTTATGACAACCATTGTCGTCATAATGGAAAGGGCTCAGCGTCGCATCCCGATCCACCACTCCAAAAAAGTATCTGGCGCTAGACATATGGCGCATTTGCCGCTAAAAATTAACTCTGCTGGAGTTATTCCAGTCATCTTTGCGACATCATTTTTAACTACGCCTCAAACGATTATCGGTTTAATTAATCCAAATCCTGAAGGTGGCGTGATGGAATTACTTAGCAAGGTATTAAACATTCAGCATCCGTATGGTGCGGTATTCTATACAATTCTTTTAATCGCATTCACCTTCTTCTATTCATTAATTCAAGTGAATCCAGAAAAGGTAGCTGAAAACTTACAGAAACAAGCTGCATATATTCCGAGTGTACGGCCAGGAAAAGATACTGAAGATTACATTACTCGTTTAATTAATCGCTTGAGTGGTGTAGGTTCAATTTACTTAACAGTGATTGCACTATTACCAATTGTCGTGAGCTTCATTTGGAAAGTTCCCGCTAATATTGCTTTGTCAGGTACAAGTTTGCTAATTGTAGTTGGAGTAGCGATTGAAACAGCTAAGCAAATTGAAGGTCGTATGATTAAACGTCGGTATCAAGGTTTCTTGAATTTATAATTGCGTAATAGACAAATATAAAGGATGATTAATTAATGAATATATTATTAATGGGTTTACCTGGGGCTGGTAAAGGAACTCAGAGTGAACAAATTACTCGAGACTATCCGGTTGTCCATATTGCTACTGGCGATATATTCAGGCAAGCGATTAAAGATGAGACGCCACTAGGACTAGAGGCGAAATCATATACCGACAATGGTAATCTCGTTCCAGATGAAATTACTAACGGACTTGTTAAAGAACGTTTAAATCAAAGCGACGTAAAAGAAAATGGCTTTATGTTGGATGGCTATCCAAGAACTTTACAACAAGCCCGCGCTTTAAGTGACAACCTTGAAAGCCTCGATTCTAAAATCGATGCCGTTATTTACATTGATGTGGCTCCTGAAGTTCTAAAAGAACGCTTAAGTGGAAGAATTATCTGTGGATCTTGTGGAGCGAGTTACCATAAGATTTATAATCCACCAAAAGTAGAGAACACATGTGATTCATGTGGCGCTCATGACTTCTATCAACGTGAAGATGATAAACCTGAAAAAGTTGCTCATCGTATTAATCTCCAAATGGAATCGATTCAACCAATTCTAGCTTATTACGAAGAACTTGGATTGTTGCACCGAGTGAGTGGAGAAAATTCTATCGATCAAGTTTATAGCAAGATTCAAGAAGTGTTAAGTAAATTATAAAACTTCGTCCATAGGAGGTAAGTGAATGGCAAAAGATGATGTAATTGAAGTAGAAGGTATTATTATGGAAACTCTACCGAACGCTATGTTCAAGGTAGAACTTGAGAATGGTCATGAAATATTAGCACACGTCTCTGGTAAAATCCGTATGAATTATATCCGTATTCTACCTGGAGATAAAGTCACTGTTGAATTATCCCCTTATGACCTTTCTCGTGGCCGCATTACCTATCGCTTTAAGTAGTCTACGAAATAAGGAGGAGTATAATGAAAGTTAGAGCATCAGTAAAACCAATTTGTGAAAAATGCAAAGTTATTCGCCGTAAAGGAAAAGTTATGGTGATTTGTCAAAATCCAAAACACAAACAACGTCAAGGATAATAATTAAGAAGGAGGAAATTGCATGGCTCGTATTGCAGGAGTAGATATTCCCCGCGAAAAACGTGTGGTTATTTCTTTAACGTATATCTTCGGTATCGGCAACTCAACTGCTAAGAAAATCTTAGAAGAGGCAAATGTTTCTGAAGATACACGTGTAAAAGATTTAACGAACGACGAATTGGATCGTATCCGTGAAATCATTGATAAGATTCGTGTTGAAGGAGACTTACGTCGTGAGGTCAGCATGAACATCAAACGTCTTCAAGATATTGGTTCATTAAGAGGTATCCGTCATCGTCGTAACTTACCTGTACGTGGACAAAACACTAAAAATAATGCACGTACTCGTAAAGGTCCTAAGAAACCAATTAGATAGAACTTAACAAAGGAGGTTAAAATTCATGGCAAAACAACAAGCACGTAGAGGTCGTCGTCGTGTTAAAAAGAATATTGAAAAAGGAATTGCTCATATTCGTTCAACCTTTAACAATACGATTGTTATGATCACTGATGTGAATGGAAATGCTGTTTCATGGTCATCAGCTGGATCACTTGGATTCCGTGGTTCGAAGAAAGCAACTCCATTTGCAGCGCAAATGGCATCTGAGGTTGCAGCTAAAGGAGCAATGGATCATGGCATGAAGACAGTCGAAGTAACTGTTAAAGGTCCAGGTTCAGGTCGTGAGTCTGCAATCCGTTCATTACAAGCAACTGGATTAGATGTTACAGCTATTCGTGATGTTACACCAATTCCACACAACGGATGCCGTCCACCAAAACGTCGCCGTGTATAATGATAATTGTGTAGAATCCGTTTAGAAACGAAATTATCATCGCGACAAACGTTTTGAAAGGGGCAAATAATCGATGATCGAAATTGAAAAACCAGATATTAGAACGATTGAAATCAGTGACGATGCTAAGTATGGTAAAATTGTCGTTGAGCCACTTGAACGTGGTTATGGAACAACCCTTGGAAATTCATTACGTAGAATTTTGTTATCTTCATTACCAGGATCAGCGATTACAAGTGTTCAAATTGAAGGCGTAGTTCATGAATTTGCTACAATAAAAGGTGTGGTTGAAGACGTTCCAACCATCATTTTGCATTTAAAAGAAGTAGCTTTCAATACACATACAGAAGAAGATAAGGTGATCGAATTAAATGTTGCAGGTCCTAAAACAGTAACAGCAGCAGATATTATTCATGATAATGAAATCGAAATCCTAAACCCTGACTTGTATATTTGTACCTTAGCAGAAGGTGCTCAATTGAATATGCAAATGAATGTGTCAAATGGTCGTGGATTTGTTCGAAGTGAACATAATAAGCGAGAAGATACACCAATTGGTGTATTGCCGATTGATTCGATCTACACTCCAATCAAAAAAGTAAACTATCAAGTTGAAAACACTCGGATTGGACAGCGAAATATTTATGATAAGCTTACATTGGATATATGGACCGATGGGTCAATAAGTCCAGAAAAAGCTCTAAGTTTAGCTGCAAAAATTTTAACTGAACATTTAAATATCTTTGTAGATTTGAATGATGAAGCACGTAATACTGAAATTATGGTAGAAAAAGAAGAAGCAGAAAAAGAAAAAGTTCTTGTCATGACGATAGAAGAACTTGATCTGTCTGTTCGATCTTATAATTGTCTAAAGCGTGCCGGAATAAATACAATTCAAGAGCTAACTAATAAATCCGAAGCTGAAATGATGAAGGTTCGTAACCTCGGCCGTAAGTCATTAGATGAAGTGAAAAATAAATTAGCTGGTTTAGAATTAAGCTTACGTGAAGAAGACTAGTAGAGAGTAAAGGAGGAAACTGAATGTCATATCGTAAATTAGGTCGTACGAGTTCACAACGTAAGGCTTTACTACGTGATTTAACGACAGATGTGATTATCAACGAGCGTATCGAAACAACTGAAGCCCGCGCTAAAGAAGTTCGTAAGACAGTTGATAAAATGATCACTCTGGGTAAAAAAGGTGATTTAGCTTCTCGTCGTCGTGCAGCAGCATTCTTACGCAATGAAATTGCAGATGCTCGTATCGAAGGTGATGAGGTAGTGGTTGAGACTGTATTAAATCGTGTGTTTGATACTTATGCTGAGCGTTACGCTGAACGTAATGGTGGATACACACGTATCCTTAAGAAAGGTCCTCGTCGTGGCGACGGTGCACCGATGGTTATCTTAGAGCTAGTTTAAGATAACGCTATTTCTTAAGTTGACTAATTCACTTTGATGATGGAGAGTGTTATGATTTCAAGAGATAATCGAGGAGTCTAGCTCTATAGCAACCAATATAATTGGTGGATTGGGATTAGCCGAATTTCTAATCTCAATCCTGCTATCATCTTCAAGTGTTTTTTTTATACATAAAACTTGTATTAATAGTTAAGGAAAGCAAACGACTTTAACTATTAATTTAAGAATATCTTTTAAGGAGACAATAATGAAAGAAGAAATTATCCGAATCGATTCAGTTTCTTTTCAGTATCCTGGCGCCGAGAAAGACGCTATTAAGGATATCTCTTTAAGTATCAATAAAGGGGAATGGGTAGCGCTCATTGGTCCGAATGGATCGGGCAAGTCTACTCTTTCAAAGACGATTAATGGTCTTCTAGTGCCTTACGAAGGAGAAATATACGTTAAAGGCATGAAGTTACAAGAAGAGACTGTTTGGGATATTCGTCGATCAGTTGGTATGGTCTTTCAAAACCCTGATAACCAATTCGTCGGTGCGACTGTCGAAGATGACGTGGCCTTCGGTCTTGAAAATAACGGGGTCAATCGTGAAGAAATGAAAGTTCGCGTAAAAGAAGCTGTTCAACAAGTCCGAATGCTTGATTTCTTAAAAAAAGAGCCAGCAAGACTTTCAGGTGGGCAAAAACAAAGAATTGCCATTGCTGGAGTTGTTGCTTTACGTCCAGACATTATCATCATGGATGAATCAACGGCTATGTTGGATCCTTTAGGACGTAAAGAAGTGGTCGAAGTCGTTCGAGAAATCAAAGAAAAGTATGGATTGACGGTCATTTCCATTACTCATGATATTGATGAAGCCAGTCTAGCTGATCAAATCATCGTTTTAAAAGAAGGAAAAGTAATTTATAAAGATATTCCTGCTAACATTTTTTCTATGGGCACATCCCTAATTGAAATGGGTTTAGATCTTCCTTTTGCTGAGAAATTACGTTTGCAACTAAAAGAAAAGGGAATGGATGTCCCAGACTACTACTTAACAGAGGAGGAAATGGCAGAATGGCTATCTCAATCGTATTTGAACAAGTAGATTTCACTTATTCGCCAGGAACCCCCTTTGAAGTTCCTGTACTTAAAGGGATTGATTTAGAAATCCCACAAGGAAAAGTCACAGCTATTATAGGTCATACAGGATCAGGTAAATCTACCCTTATCCAACACCTAAACGTCTTATTAAAACCAACTAGGGGCAAATTGATTATTGACGGTCGGGTGATCACATCCGAATCAAAAGATAAAAACCTTAAAGCACTAAGAAAAAAAATAGGTGTAGTTTTTCAATTTCCCGAAAGTCAACTCTTTGAAGAAACAGTGTTAAAAGATGTTATGTTCGGTCCACAAAATTTTGGTGTTTCTAAAGAAGAAGCCGAGCGAATTGCCCGTGATATGCTAAGTTTAGTGGGAATCGATGAAGAACTTTTTGAGCGGTCACCATTTGATTTAAGTGGAGGTCAAATGCGGAGAGTTGCTATCGCCGGTGTACTGGCATTGCAACCAGAAGTTTTAATTTTAGATGAGCCAACGGCTGGTCTGGATCCACTGGGACAAATCACCATGCTGGAAATGTTTATGCAATTGCAAAAGGACTATCATCTTTCTCTCGTATTAGTTACTCATCAGATGGATGATGTGGCCAAGTATGCCGATAATGTGGTGGTTTTGGAAAATGGCCAGATTGTTAAGCAAGGAACTCCTTCAGAAGTATTCTCTGATCCCGAATGGTTGAGAGAAAAGCAATTAGGTTTACCACAGACTTTAGCGTTTATTGATTTATTAGATGATAAAATTCCTGAAGATCTCATGAAAAAAATTAAGCAATCTCCTCTAACAGTAGAACAACTAGCAGAGATTCTAATTGACATTAATCATCAACAAAATGATTGGGAGGCTAGCGCTAATGAATGATAAGATATTAATCGGCCGCTATATTCAAATTGATTCATGGATTCATGCGCTCGATCCTCGCACTAAATTGATTGCTACTTTCTATTTTATTTTACTTGTTTTTTTTGCAAATAATGTAGTAGGATATGGAACTTTATTTCTAGTATTGTTAATAGGCATCAAATTGAGTCGGTTGAAGCTTAGTTTTTTCTTTAAGGGATTAAAGCCTATGCTATGGATTATTCTTTTTACGGTCATTTTTCAGATATTGTTTACAACAGGAGGACAGGTTTATTTTAATTGGGGACCCATTTCGATTACATCGCTAGGATTATTAGGCGGCTTTTATATCTTTATGCGTTTGTTCTTAATTATTATGATGTCAACCATTTTAACTTTAACAACTGCTCCGCTTGAGTTAACTGATGGTATTGAACATCTGTTGCGTCCTTTAACACATTTTGGATTTCCATCGCATGAAGTAGCCTTAATGTTGTCAATTGCCTTACGTTATGTACCGACACTTTTAGATGAGGCTCAAACTATAATGAATGCTCAACGTTCAAGAGGAGTGGATTTTGATGAAGGGTCTATGATGGAACGGATGAAAGCAATTGTTCCTATACTTGTTCCACTATTTGTTTCCGCTTTTAATCGAGCAGAGGAACTAGCTACGGCCATGGAATCACGTGGGTATCATGGTGCTGAGGGGCGAACAAAGTACCGTTACTTAGATTATGATCGCAACGACGTGATTGTTTTAATTGTCATGATTTTAATCACCGTAATCATTCTAACTATTCGGTTTTATATTTAATTTAAAACTACAATCTTATTGCACCCTAAACCTAGTGTTTAGGGATTTTTAATAGTTTAACAATATTAAAATCAAGCCCTTACAATTTAATAAAACACTCATTTATTTCTTATATTCACTATCAAATTTAAAAAAAATCTGTTAAAATGTATCCATATGAAAACGTTTGAGGAGGAATTTTATGAATAATCGATTGAAGGTGCTTAGTTCTTGTGGGCTTGCGTTAATGATGATGGCACAGGCTAATCAAGTTAATGCTGAAGAACAAGAAGTAAAAGTGGATCAAGTTCAGCTTCAAGAAAACAGTCATCAACAGACTACTAGGGAGTCGGATCAAAAAGTTACCACGAATTCAGTGGAGGAAAAACAGCAAGCGAAAGAATTTTCAAATGAAAAATTGAAAGCGATTCCTAAAAAAGAGATCATAGAGACAAGTGAAATAGTGGAGACATCAACTTCAATTGAAAAAACTGAGACTATTGAAAACACTGAGATAGTTGAAACAAGCGAAACGGTTGAAACAAGTGAAGCTGTTGAAACAACAGTCTTAGAAGAAACAGCAGAGCCAACTAAAACAACAGAAGCTAAAGATGATGAAGCAGTAGCCGAAGATAAAGTTAAGATAATTGTGCGCACCAATAACCTAGCAGCTATTGATCGAGCAGACTATCGTGACGAGACACTCTATCAGTTAGCTATTAAAGAAAGTGAAGAAGAAGTAAAGAAAACCATCAAAGAAATTACTGATCTTCTCGCTGGTCAAGGGCTTACTTTAGAAGGTGAACAAGAATATTCAGCTTCATTTACAGGTTTCTCAGCTGTAGCTAACCAAGCTACAATTGATCAACTTAAGTCGATGACTCAAGTCTTGTCTGTAAATGTATCGCAAAGTTACACACGCCCAGTAGCCGAAGCTAATATGATTAATTCTGGTCCTTTAATTGGAATGGATTTATTAGCTGATTACCAAACAGAATATAAGGGTGAAAACATTGTTGTGTCAGTTATTGATACAGGCTTTGATCCTTATCATCGTGATTTCATTTTAGCTGATGATATCGAAAAACGTTATGATGAAGCAGAAATGAATGAAATGATTCAAAAATTAGGATTACCAGGTAAATGGTACTCTAATAAAATTGCATATGGTTATAATTATGCTGACAATGTAGACACTTTACAGTCTAAAGATGAGCATGGAAACCACGTAGCTGGTACGATTGGAGCAAATGGTGACCCAGAAGAGGGTGGTATTCGTGGAATCGCGCCACATGTACAATTACTATTAATGAAAGCCTTCTCAGAAGATCAAGTAAACGCAACAGTTTATGAAGACATTTGGATGAAAGCGTTTGATGATTCGGTTAAATTAGGTGCTGATATCATTAATATGTCTCTAGGCATGTCAAGTGGCTTTAACATTATGGGTGATACTCCAATGGCAAAAGCCGTTCAAAACGCTCGCGATAAAGGAATTCTTCCAATGATTGCAGCAGGTAATGACCGTAACGCTACTTGGGGGACAGATTATACTCAACTAGGTAAAAATCCAGATAATAGCACGATGGGCTATCCAGCCAGTGTGGATCCTTCCATGTCGATTGCTTCATTCGATAACTTAAAAGAAATGAAACGCTATGTTCAAGTAAAAGCAGGAGAAGAAGTTAAATACTTCCCAGGCTCCTTTACCTATCCTGAAGGATTCAGTGAAGAATTACCACTTGTAGAATTTGGCAAAGGTAATGTAGAAGATTACGAACTGTATAAAGATACCAACAATGCAGAGGTCGATTTTACTGGGAAAATTGTTCTGGTCCAACGTGGGGATGCTTCATTTAATGAGAAATATCAGTTAGCTAGAGAACGCAATGCGGCAGGACTAATTATTTATGATAATTTAGAAAGCCCTTATACTATGGAAATGACAGGTTTAGAGAATTTAGATATTCCAATTATGTTTGTGACTAAGGAGTCTGGACAGAAGCTTAAGGAAATTGCTAGTTCTAATCAAGATGCCCTTTTCAAAATTTCTAAAGAACTACAAGCATTTGATGCTTTCACGGCAGGTAATCTCAGCGAGTTTTCTTCTTGGGGGCCTTCTACAGACTTACTATTAAAACCGGACATCGCCGGACCAGGTGGTTTCATTTATAGTTTAATGAGTGATGATCGTTATCAGAATATGTCGGGAACATCGATGGCAACACCTCACTTATCGGGCATGGCTGCTCTTGTAATGCAAAGACTTTATGATGAAGGTATTTTAGTCCGTAATGGGAAAGAAAAAGATCCATTACAGGATGACTTAGCAATGCTGATTTTAATGAATACAGCCGTTCCAAAGTTAAATACACTTGAAGAGGGTGCTTCTTATTACACTCCTATTCAACAAGGTGCAGGTCTTGCGAATATCAAAAAAGCCTTAGATAATCTTGTGACTGTTGTGGCAACTAATGAGACAGATACAAAAGAAGACGGAAAGCTTGAAATAAAAGAAGTTCAAGATCAATTTGTAGCTAATCTAAAACTGAAAAACTATGGTAAAGACGATCAGACCTATACTGTTTCTTATGTTTTATTAAAAGATAAGATTAATGAAGAAGGTCGCTATACAGAAACAACCGAAACGATTAAAGAAGAGAGTTTAGGTGAAATTACTGTTAAAGCTGGTCAAACAGCAACAATGGAACAAATCATTTCAACTATGGGTATCGATCAAAATCAATACGTCCAAGGATACTTCTTCTTCAAGCCAGTTGATTCTAAAGCCACTGAATTGTCATTGCCTTTCTTTGGTTTCAAGGGGGAATGGGATAAATTACCGATTATTGATGAAATGATTGATTTTGCCGACGCTAAAGATGTCAACTTCTTACCGATTGAATACGAGGATGGTGGTGTCGACAAAACAGCCTTTGTTCGTAAGCGTTTAGAACAGGGTTGGGATTACTTTAATGCATGGCGAGTTGAAGATGATAAGGTGATTTTTGTTAATAGTAATGAGAAAGATGGCTTTGAAAACAAAGTAACGCCGAAATTAGCTTTCTTACGTGACGCAGTCGATGTAACTTTCCACGTGGAAAATGCTGCTGGAGAAAAAATACGTGATCTTTCCATCATCAATCGTATGTTTAAAGTTGCTCGTTTATACCAAGATCAATATCGATTCTTACAAGATCCTTGGGGAACTGGCTGGGATTTCACCGATACATTTGGTGAGAAAGTAGATGAAGGTGAATATTATTATGTAATCGAAGCACAAATTGATGCGCCAGATGCTGAAAGACAGCGTTATGAGTATAAGTTTGTACTAGATAATAGTGATGCTATGTTAGAAGCCAAACGTGAACAAAACAAAGTAACTTTATCAGTAGAAGATAACTTATCTGGCATTTTTGCAGTAGAGGTTTATAGTGGCGATCAATTTGTATCTTGGCAAGAAGTTAATAAGAATGATAATCCACAATTACTAAAAGAAACATTTACAATTAATCTAGAAGAAGGTTTTGAAGATAAAGACTTAGATATTTGGGTATATGACAACGCTCGAAATATTAAACAATATCGCTTATTAGCCGATGGTACTTTAGAAGAAGTCGAAAGAGGATCTGATATTAAACCAGGAGAAGAACCAGAAGCAGAGGTAACTGAAGAGAACAAAGCTTATGGTGAGGCTCCGAGCAATCCAGAAGAATATATTGCAGAAAAAGGCTTAGATACAACCGACTTACCATCAATTGTTACTAATAGCCCTTGGTACTTCCAGCCATATGGTGAGTATCAAGAATTCATTGACCTTTCAGGTGAAATCTCAAATTATAATGAGCTTCATTATTTAGAGTATCGAGTGAGTGACGAAGACGGAAATATCATTATAGAAAATCACCCAGTCGCTTTTGAAGAAATAGAGGGTATGATCTACTTTAAGGAAGATATATCTACTGAGAAGTTAACCGAAAATAAAGTTTACAGTATTGAAATGATTGCTTATGTTAAGAGTCCTAACGATAAATTAGTTAAGCAGCAAGTGGCTCAAAGAATAAGACGAGATATTGAAGCGCCAAAACTTAAAGTTAACCAAGTCTTTGGTCCAGATAAGGATTTATTATACTTCGAGATCGACTTCAGTGATAACATGAACTATGTTGAATTATGGGCGGATAATGACATGATCGGTCGCGTAGATAAGACATTCGATTCACTATTAAATCCTATCCCAGTCGAAGGAAAAGTTTTATATACTATTCCTAAATCTAAGTTAGGAAAAGAGCTAACCTTTACTGTTTATGATGACTTTGGTAATGAAAGTGAAGCAACATCTATCCCAGTTCAATTAAGAGATTTAAAAGCTATTCCATTTAAAGTTGTGAAACGTTTTAATGCAGATTTAGCTGTGGGTGAAATGAACGTTGTCCAAGAAGGTCAAGAAGGAAAAGCTAATATCGATGAAGATGGTGAATTAGTTATTCTTATAGACGCGACTGATAAAGTTGTGGAATATGGTCCATTAGAAATTGATTTTGAAACGGATAAAAAATCAGACTCTTATTTATTAGAAGGAATCGAATTAACTATTCAAGAAGGAGTTAAAGGGTTGTTGAATCCGTTAACCGGAGAAGTTATTCGTCCGGCTCAAACAGAGATCATTCTAATGGGTACTAAGGTAAATGATGAGCATTTAAGTCCGGAAGAACCATCCAGTCCAACTGATCCAACAAAACCAGAACAAGCAAAAGAAGACGAATTATCAGAAGAAATTAAAAACTTCAATGCTTACTTTGAAATGTTTAAATATAAACTAAAGAATATCGAAGATTATCGTAAGCCTAAAGATTTTGATCTTAAGAAAGCTCAAGCTTTAGTGAATGAAATTGAGGCAAGTAACTTAAACGATTTAACAAAAGCTCAATTATTAGAATTGCAAAATCTTGTAATGGGATATTCTAAAGACTTGAAGCCTAAGGCTGGTTCAAGACCACAGCAAGGTGAAAGTTTTGATAAGAATCAAGGTGTAGGATCTGATGCTGAAGGCGCTAGCGTCTTACCAGCTACTGGAGAAACGAGTCAGCATGCTTATCCTATCGTAGCAACAATACTTTCCTTCTTAGGTTTAGGCAGCCTTGCGTATTCAAAGAAAAAATTAAAAGATTAATAACACATTACTTTTTTCTCTCTCATTCAAATTGAATGAGAGAGTTTTTTTGTTAGGCAACCATTAGCCTTTATAATGAAGAAAAGAATGTCTATAATTAAATGAGATGGAAAGGAGTGGGAGTTTGCCACGTTATGTAGCTAAAGTTCAATATGATGGAAGTCACTATCACGGTTATCAAATTCAAAAAAATGGTATATCTATTCAAGAGAAAATTGAAAATGCCTTGCTTCTTATTGCTAAAAAAAGCCCAGAAAACCCTATTAAAATTATAGGTTCCGGTCGAACAGATGCAGGGGTTCATGCCATGGGGCAAGTGATCCATTTTGATTTTCCTGCTTCGATTCCGGCTATCAATCTTTTGCGTGCTTTGAATTCTATTCTTGAAAAAGACATTCGTATTATTCAATGTAACCAGACGAAGATAGATTTTCATGCCCGCTACCATGCTATTGGAAAGTCCTATCGCTATCGCGTGGATACTCAAGCTTTCCCAGATCCTTTTAAACGAAATTTTACCACTCACCATGGTTATCCTTTTGAAATTGAGCGCATTCAAGAAGGTTTAGCTTATCTACAAGGAGAACACGATTTCACAAGTTTTTGCTCTACTAAAACAGATAAAGAGAATAAAGTGAGAAACTTATATGAAGTAAAGGCTAATCTAGACGTTCCTAATCAAGAGTTAGTTTTTGATTTTAAAGGGAACGGATTTTTATACAATATGATCCGTATTATTGTGGGAACTTCCCTTCAAATAGGTGACGGCCTTAAAGAACCTATCGAGATGCAACGACTTCTAGATATAAAAGATCGCAACCAGGCAGGTCCTACAGCGCCTCCACAAGGTTTATATTTAATGCATGTAGAATATGAGGAGGATCCTTTTGAGTAAGATAAAAAAAACAAGTGACTGGCAGGTTCGTCGAGTAGAATTAAGAGATATCGATAAGTTGCAAGCCATTTATGATCAAGCACGTCGATTTCAATTGGCTACTGGTAATCTCAATCAATGGATTGATGGCTATCCTGGCAGAGAGGTCATTCTAAATGATTATCGTTCAGCACATTCTTATATAGTAGAAGATAGGCTCGATCATGAAATATTAGCAGTGATGGCTTTGCTAGCAGGGGAAGACCCTACTTATAAAAACATTCAGGGACAGTGGCTGAATGATGAAGAGTATGTGACTATTCATCGACTAGCATCTTTACCATCAGCAAAAGGTAGTGGGCAAGCATTATTAGACTGGACCTTGGAACATTATTCGAATATCAGAATTGACACACATGAGGAAAATCAACCAATGAAACATATTTTAGCAAAGCTAGGATTTCAGTTTTGTGGCATTATTTTTTTAGAAAATGGCGATCCTAGAGATGCTTACCAATATTACAGAAAGAAGGAGAATCCATGTTAAAAGACTTTGATTTTGAAAAAATTGACCAACGCTTTGATAACTATAAAAGATCAGAGTTGGGTGAAAGGCTCGATCAATTACAACGAACAGTTAAAGGACTTGAAATTCCAGTTTTAATTTTAATTGATGGCTGGGAATCGGCAGGTAAAGGCTATGTGATCAACGATTTAACGCGTGAACTCGATCCACGTTATGTGAGAGTAGAAGTCTTTGACAAGGCCAATCAAATGGAAAAAGCGCATCCTTCTGTTTGGCGTTTTTGGCAAAAAATTCCCTCTAATCAAGAAATAGTTGTCTATGATCGTTCCTTTTACTATCAAGTCTTTAATCATGATCAAAAAAATGATGAAAAACTAGAGCAGCGTGTTCGTGAATTAACAGAACTAGATAGTACTTTGATAAATAACGGTATGATTGTTATTAAGTTTTTCATAAATATAACGGAAAAAACACAAAAAAAACGCATCAAGAAACTTGAAGAGACAGTTGAAGGAAAGCATTTGTTATCTGAGGTAGACTATGAACAAAATAAAAACTACCAAGACCACCAAGAATGGTTTGAAAAGATTCTTACCCAAACTAATAATAAACGATCACCTTGGCATATCGTTGCAGCTGAGGACAAAAAATATGCTTCTAAAATGGTCTTAGGGACGGTAATTGATGAAATTCATCGTGGTATAGAACGGATCGTTCAGTGCCGGACTAGGGATGAAGCGATTAAAAGAGATCGTGATCAGGTTTACGATGTTCTTGACCAATTTGACTTAAGTAAGAGTCTTTCAAAAGATGATTACCACAAGGAGTTAGCTGACTTACAAGAGCAAGCGGCTAAATTGGTTTACCAATGCTATGATCAGAAAATCCCCATTGTTTTAGCCTTTGAAGGAATGGATGCAGCTGGTAAAGGTGGGGCAATTAAGCGGTTGACTCGGCACGTTGATCCTCGTTCTTATAAAATATTTGGAATTAACGCACCAGACCCTATAGAAGAAAAATTTCATTATTTATGGCGTTTTCAAAAAGAAATGCCCGAAGATGGTCAGATGGTTATTTTTGATCGTTCTTGGTATGGGCGGGTCTTAGTTGAGAGGGTAGAAAATTTCACCCCTGAAAGAGATTGGGAACGCGCTTATGAAGAAATTAATCAAATGGAAAGAACCTTGGCCGACCACGGCACGGCTGTCATGAAGTTTTTCTTATATATTGATAGTCAAGAGCAATATGAAAGATTTGAAGATCGGGTAGAAGATCCAGCCAAAAACTATAAAATAACAGCTGAAGATTGGCGCAATCGTGAGAAAATGCCACAATATTTAGAGGCTATGAATGAAATGTTGGTTCGCACAGATACCGAATATGCTCCTTGGTATATCGTAGCCAGCAATGATAAACGCTATGCCCGTATTCAAGTCTTGAAATACTTCATTGAGCACTTAGAAAAAATAATAGCTAAATAAAAGCAACTCTGAAAGATACCTACCCTTTGACTGTTTATCCAGCAAAAGTGGTAGGTATCATCTATGAGTTGCTTTCGTTTTATTTTAAGTGTTTACGAAGCATATCATGCTTAGCAACAGGTTGACTGACTTTCATAGTAACAATTTGCATAGCGTGAGGAGCCACTTCGATTTCAGCTCCTGTGTCATCCCACATTTGATCTAATGTTTCTTGATGACGGCGCATGCCAGGACCATAAAATTCAATGGTTTCACCAACTTTAAAGTTATTGCGTTGTTGAATAGTAGCGATGGTTGTATCAGGGTCATAATCTAAAACTTCCCCTATAAAGGAATACTCTGGTCGACGTCGACGCTTGCCAAACAATTGCTCTTTTTCACTTGGTGCGTCGTAATAAAAGCCAGTTGAAAGCTCGCGTTGAGCAATTTTCCATAATTCATCAGACCATTCTTTTTTTACTTCATAATTTTTAGGATCAGCAAAGAAGCTATCAATAGCCTTACGATAAACGTTAACAACGGTTGAGATATAATGGATGGATTTCATACGGCCTTCAATTTTCAGCGAATCAATCCCTGCCTCAATGATTTCAGGGATATGGTCTAACATCCCCATATCAACAGCTGACATCGAGAAAGGTTCTTTAATACCCGGTTCACCTGCCCCCACCATTACTTTTTGGTCCAACTCAGGCAGTTCGAATAAGCCATAGTGCCAACGACAAGATTGACAACAGCCGCCTCGATTAGCGTCACGATTAGCCATATGGTTGGAGAGAGTACAACGACCGGAATAAGATATACACATAGCACCATGAATAAAAGCTTCGATTTCTACATCCGTATTAGCACGGATTTCTTTAATTTCTGCCATAGAGACCTCACGTCCTAAAACGCAACGTGTCAGTCCGGCTTCCTGCCAAAAGTTCAAGGTTTCATAATTGACAGCTGATTGCTGGGTGGAAAGGTGAATGTCTAGTCCCGGAGCTTCACTGGCACATATTTGCATAAGAGTCGGATCAGACACAATGACCGCATCAATGCCAATATCCCTTACTTGCCGGAAAAAATCACCAGCACCTATCTCATCATTTTCATGAGTAACCATATTAGCAGCGACATATACCTTCGCATCTCTTGCATGGGCAAAAGCGACTCCCTCAGCCATATCCTCAAAAGAAAAATTACCGGCTCTTTTACGAAGTCCGTAATCATTACCGCCAATATATACTGCATCTGCTCCATAGTGAATCGCAGTTTTTAGTTTTTCGAGCGTTCCTGCGGGTGCTAATAATTCTGGTTTTTTAAAAGTTAAGTTTTCCATAAGCGCCTCCTATTGTACCTGGTCTGCTTCATATAAGAAGAAACCTGTACCCAATTCCCGATTTTTAGTGTGATATTGTTCAACCGCTACACGATGTAGTTTTAGTCCTTCTAAAGTCACTTGGTCTTGTTCAATTAATTCCTTCACACGTATAAAATGTCTTGCGACTTGTTTGAACGCTTCTTCGGGTGTAAATAATCCATCTAAATACCAATGCGTTTGTTGAACATTTGCTAAATCGGGTAAATATTCAATTAAATTTAAATCTTTATTGGCAAAGATATGTGTACCGTGTTGATCGGTGTAGATCGAATAATGGCTATCCTTTTTATTAGGCTCAGACAAGAAAAGATCACGATCGGTTAACTCCTCAACATCCTTATGAATATAGTTAAAGTAATTATTCAATAAGCGTCTTCGACTTTGATGAATACAAGTAGAGCCATAGACTTGATAAACAAGAGGAATTTGACTTTCAGCTAACATATCCTTTAATTCAACAAATGGCACTTCACTTGCGACAAAGGCTCTCTTTGCGCCATATTTGGCCCAGAAATTTACTTGACCGGATGAGGTCATTAAAACAGAAGCATTATAAATATATGGTAAGTAGAGGTCTTCATCTTTAAGAATTTGAATCAAGCCAGTATCGCCAACCATAATTTGGTCTGCACCGATTTCTTTGATCTTCTTTAGAAAAGATCGTGCTTGCTTAATTTGTTCATTATGCAAAATAGCATTCATGGCAATGATGACTTCTTTTTTGTATTGGTGGGCGTAATCGATAACCTCTTTCATTTCGTCAAAGGAGAAATAAGCCGGCAAGCGCAAACCAAATACTTCCTCACCAATAACAACTTGATCGATCCCAAGATCGATTAGTTTTTTGGCTTGTCCTATCGATTCAGCTGTTGCAATCAACTTGATCATTAGAACCCTTCTTTCTAATCGTTATTTTATTCATCTATCAATTATATACGAGTAAACAGAGATAATAAACAGCATTTTAATACATAGTAACTTTTTCACAAACTAAATAATATTGGAAACGGAATCAAAATTCATGTTATAATATCAGTGTCGCTAATTATTTATTTCCTATTTGAAATAGGAAAAGAAGGGTGGTGAACGAATGGCAAATTTAATTGAGACAGTTAACGAATTAGAGGCATTAAGTGCTGAAAAAGTTGCTGATTATCAAAAAAAATTGCAAGAAATGCAAGAAAACTTTGAAGATCAAAAACTCACATTTAAAAGGCAGGTTGATTCGGAATTCGCTCAATTTAAACAAACGACTAAAGAAAAATATAATCATCAATTTCTTGAGGTTGAAAATGACTTAAGAAATGAAAATCAATTGTCGGTTGTTCAAATTGAATCCGATATTGCTAACCGCCGTGAGGATTTGACGCAAAAAATTGCTGAAAAGGTGGTGAAAGAAATATGGCAATAGCTAAAATGGCTAAGGTTTTAGCAATTGTTGAGAAAGAAAATCGTGACGACTTGATGCAGGCATTTCAAAAAATGCAAAACATTCAAGTGAAGACAATTAACTCTGAATTGTTGGACCAAGAGCCAAAAATGGAATCAAAACAACTGACAGAATATCTCGATCAGTTAGAAAATGTCCGATCAGCAAAAAAATATTTAGAAAGTTATCTAACAGCTGAATCCTTTAAAGACAAGTATCTAACGCCATTACCAGAAATGAGTATGGCTGAAATTGAAGAAAGTCAAATGGATGAGCAAGCCAAGAAGATTACTGATAAAGTATGGGAAAAGAAAAAGATGCTAGAAGAAATTGATTCCCAAATTCAAATTTGCGAGAATGAAGCCGATTTTTATCATAAGTGGCGCAATCTAAAAGCACTTCCAGATTACGCTAAAGATTATCGCTATACACGCTTGTTATTAGGGACAATTCCTCAAACAGCGGATAATGAATATTACAATGCTTTGAAAGAAGACCGAATTGCACTGGAAGAGGTCTATCAGTCTAAAGAAGAAATTGGCCTGGCAGTTGCTTTTGATAAGGATGATGCCTTCGAAGTGAATCAATTTCTTAATCAAAACCGCTTCCAGATCTTAGATTATCGCTTCAAAGACCTTCCGGTTAAACTGCTAGAAGAATCCCATATAGAAGCGGAAAACTTAAGAAACAAAGCCAGAGATCTAAGAAAAGAATTGGGAAGTTTCAGACAAGAATATAACCAATTAAAAATCGCTGAAGAAGTTTTTTATGCCAAAGTAGAAAGACAAAAAGCAACAGAATTAGGATTAAACAAAGGGGAGTTGTTCGCTCTAGAAGGTTGGATTGAAGAGCAACAAGCTCAAGCAAGCTTAGAAGAAGTTATAAAAGCGCTAAATGGAGAAGTTTATTTAGACTATGTGACACCAACTGAAGAAGAAAGCGAAGAAGTACCCATTCAATTAAAAAATCACCCTTTGGTTGAACCTTTTGAAACAGTTACTTCAATGTATGGTCTACCTGGATATAAGGGGTTTGACCCGACATCCTCTTTAACGCCTTATTATTGGACATTCTTTGGAATGATGATTGCCGATTTAGGTTATGGAATTTTACTCTGGTTAGGAACCTTTATCCCATTAAAATTCTTTACGATCGATAAAGGGATGAAAAAAAACATACGTTTCTTCCATCTCTTATCATATGCTGTTTTGCTATGGGGCTTAATTTACGGGTCGTTTTTTGGTGAATCCTTGCCTTTCAAGTTGCTATCACCTACTGAAGACGTCATTCAGGTATTGGCCTTGTCGATTGGTTTAGGATTTATCCAAATCATTCATGGACTCATCCTAAACACACTCCTAAATTGGGAAAGTAATCGATTAGATGCAATTAAGGATGGACTATCATGGATTATCATGCTATTTGGCTTTTTAATTGCAGTCCTTGGACCAATGTTATTAAACATTGAAAGTCTACAACAATTAGGCCTATATTTAGCTGGGTTTGCAGCCATAACAATTTTGGTAGTAGCTATTATTAAAAGTAAAAATAAATTTGCCGGTTTCGGAGCCGGTTTATACGATTTGTATGGCATCTCTTCTTATTTAGGAGATTTAGTATCGTATAGTCGACTAATGGCCCTTGGTATAGCTGGAGGATCAATTGCCTTAGCCTTTAATATTTTGGTGGCATATTTACCTCCTGCAGCAAGATTTTCAGTGGGTATTCTATTAATCATTGCTTTACAGTTATTTAACTTTGGCTTAACGGTCTTAAGTGCTTATGTTCACTCTGCACGTTTAATCTTCGTTGAGTTCTTCGGTAAATTCTATGAAGCTGGGGGTCAAGCCTTTGCCCCATTAAAATACTTAGGCAAATACATTAATATTAAATAAATTTACTAGGAGGTAATATAATGGAATTTTTACAAGAGTATGGTGGTTATTTATTCGCCGTTTTAGGGATAGCAGTGGCAGTTATTTTCTCAGGTTTTGGTTCAGCTAATGGGGTTGGTACTGCAGGTACATCCGCTGCAGCTTTAACTAAAGATCAACCTGAAAAATTCGTTCAATCTTTAATCTTACAGTTACTACCAGGTACACAAGGCCTTTATGGATTTGCGATTGGCTTCTTAATTTTCTTACAGTTACAACAAGGCATGGAACTACAAACAGGACTTAATCTATTAATTGCTGCTATGCCTGTTGGTTTTGTAGGTTGGGTATCAGGTATTCACCAAGGTAAAGTAGCTGCAGCAGGTATGCAGATTTTGGCTAAACGTCCTGAAAAAGTTATTAATGCAATTATTTATTCAGTAATGGTTGAAACTTATGCAATTTTAGCATTCGTATTCTCATTCTTACTTGTTCAAGGATAGGAGGTCAAACTTGTGGGAAACATTGAAACTTTACAAAATAAAATCTTAGGGAAAGTTCAAGCCACAGGTGAAGCACAAGTTCAAGATCTTCAAAAAGAGTTGTCCCAAGCAATGGACGATTACAAAAATCGGATTAATAAACAATTTGAGCATGATAAAGAAAACTTTATTCGTAAGCAAGAGCAACAATTTGAAATTCGTAAGCAATCATTGGCTAATGAATTGCGCAACTCACAGCTTACTCATAAGCAAAAATTATTAGAAGAAATTATCCAAGACGTTCCTGAAGAAATAAACCATTCGATAGCTAATAATTTGGGTCAAATGATTCAAGCGGCAATGCAAAAGTTGGATTCAAATCAAGCTTTTGAACTAAGAATCGGTGAAAAATCACGTCAATTTATTTCTGATGATCAAGCGAATAAATTTCATGCAGATTATAATATGATGCAATGGGGCGAAAACGTTGCGGATAAATCTGGTTTTATTCTTACCCAAAAAGGGATGAATATGAATTATTTATTTGAAGATATTATTAATGAACTGAAGCCTCAACTGCTTATTGAACTTGAAAAACAACTGAAAGCATAAGGGGGGCTTATAATGAAAGAATTAGAGTATGCTGGTTTAAATACGACCCTGCGCCTCTATGAAGCTCAACTTCTCAGTCAATCAGACTATGAAACGTTATTACAAATGGACCATTCTGATGCTGTTTTAGACTACTTAGGTAAGACGGCTTATTCTATTCCGGAGGAAGTGCGTTTAAATCGTAGTTTTGAGCCAATCATTCAACAACGTTTGGTTTATGTATATGAAGAATTACTTGAGGCATCACCTGATAGGCGTATAATCGAAATCTTCTCATTAAGATATACTTATCATAATTTGAAGCTTTTAATTAAAGAAAAATATCTGGATGAAGATTTGTCTCATTTGTACATTCCGATTGGCAGTTTTTCAAAAGAGGAACTTGCTCAAGTTGTGTCTACAAAAGGACAAAATGAAGACCTTCATCCTGTATTAGAAGAAGCTGTCTATGACGCTATCACAGCAGTAGAAGACACAGGCGATACCCATTCGATTGATGTCATTTTGGATACAGCCTATCTAAGACATATCCGATCTCATGCCGATGCAATGAAGCATGAAGAACTCAGTCGATTTGTAAAAATGAAAATTGATTTTCAAAATTTATTAACTTTTGTCCGTGCTTTTAAACAAGGTCAAAGTACATCATTTATTTTCACCTCTTTATCAAGTCAAGGGGCAGTGAGTCGTGATGATATCATTGAAAATTGGCGAGAAAAAGATTTGAACGGTTTAGTTGAAACTTATCAAACAGCTGAATACATGATTAATTTAGACCCTGTTTGGGATCAATTGAATGATGAAAAGGTTAACCCAACTGAACTAAATGCTTTAATTCAAGGCGAGTTTAGTCGGATTTTAAGATCATTCTCATTTGATGCCTTCGGGCCGATGCCAGTACTTACTTATCTATATTTCTTGGAAAATGAGAGTGACAACGTACGCCTCATCTTAATTGGGAAAGAAAATAATTTGGACAATCAACTAATTAAAGAAAGGATGCGACCTATTCATGGCATATAAAATAGCAGTAATCGGTAACCGTGACGTCGTATTAGCCTTTAAACTATTAGGATTTGAAGTCTATCCAGCAAGTAGTGGCGAGGAAGCTAGAAAAATTCTACACGATTTAAAAGAAGAAAATATTGGTGTCGTATTATTGACAGAAAATCTAGCTCATGAAATACCCGATACGATTAGTCACTTTGACACTTTACCAACCCCTGCGGTTATTCTAATTCCAACTCATAAAGGATCTCTTGGAATAGGTAAAGCCAAAGTCAATGACAACGTTGAAAAAGCAATCGGACAGAACATATTATAAAAGGAGGAAAAAAATGACAACTGGAATTATTCAAGAAATTTCAGGACCTTTAGTGAAGGCTAAAGGAATGAAAGACTCCTCAATTCGTGAAATTGTTTTGGTTGGAGAAATGCAACTTACTGGCGAAATTATTGAAATGCACCAAGACGTTGCATCCATTCAAGTATACGAAGAGACCTCGATGTTGAAACCGGGCGAAATCGTAAGACCTACAGGACATCCTCTTTCAGTTGAATTAGGACCAGGTCTATTAACCAAGATGTTTGATGGGATTCAAAGACCATTAGAAGATTTCATGCAAAAAACAGAGAGTAATTTTTTAGTAAGAGGAAGTAACATTGATGTTTTAGATCGAGACAAGGTTTGGGAATTTGAAGCTCGTAAAGCAGTGGGTGACCATGTGGTAGCTGGCGATATTATTGGGGTCATTCAAGAAACCAAAATTATTGAGCACCGCATTATGGTTCCTGTTGGCATTGAAGGAACAATTAAATCCATCGAATCTGGCTCTTTCAAAATTGAAGATACCGTTTGTGTGGTTGAAACAGAATCAGGCGAACATGAATTAAATATGGTTCAAAAATGGCCGGTTCGTTTGGGACGCCCTTATAAAGCTAAATCAACTCCCAAAGCACCACTAAAGACAGGACAACGTGTAATTGATACATTCTTCCCAATCACTAAGGGTGGGGTAGCTGCTGTTCCTGGACCTTTCGGGGCTGGAAAAACGGTCGTTCAGCACCAAATCGCTAAGTATGCTGATGTTGACGTAGTGGTTTACGTAGGATGTGGTGAACGTGGAAATGAGATGACGGACGTTATTAACGAGTTTCCAGAATTAATTGATCCTAAAACGGGCGAGTCTATCATGCAACGTACTATTTTAATTGCTAACACTTCCAATATGCCGGTGGCGGCTCGTGAAGCTTCAATCTATACAGGTATCACTATTGCGGAATACTTCCGTGATATGGGCTATTCAGTGGCCATCATGGCGGATTCTACTTCACGTTGGGCAGAAGCATTACGTGAAATGTCAGGACGTATGGAAGAGATGCCAGGGGATGAAGGTTATCCAGCTTATTTAGGTTCACGTATTGCAGAATACTATGAGCGTGCCGGCTTGGTCCAAGTATTGGGATCAGATGAGCGCGTTGGTTCAGTTTCTGCCATTGGAGCGGTTTCACCTCCAGGTGGGGATACTTCAGAACCCGTTACCCAAAATACTTTACGTATCGTAAAAGTATTCTGGAGTTTAGATTCTAAACTTTCACAACAACGTCACTTCCCAGCTATTAACTGGCTAGATTCTTATTCTCAATATTCAACCGATGTTCAAGCACATAATGATGAACACATTGACCCAAGTTGGGGTGAGAAAGTACGTCATTGCTTATCACTTCTTCAAGAAGAATCAAGCTTGCAAGAAATTGTTCGTTTGGTTGGTTTAGATTCACTTTCTGAAAAAGATAAATTAACGCTTGCCATCGCAGGGATGATTCGTGAAGACTTCTTACAACAAAATGCTTTTGACGATGTTGATACGACAACCTCTGAAGAAAAACAATTGAAATTATTGAATTTAATTATTGATTTTGAAATTGAGGCAAGAGAAGCAATGAAACTGGGCGCTTACTATAATGAAATTATGGAAGGTACTCAAGAAGTTCGTGAGCAAATTGCTCGAGCTAAATTTATTCCAGAAGAAGAAATTCACCGCTTGGATGAGATTGATCAGCAAATTGCTACCTACATGAAACAAGTATTAGAACAAGGAGGTGGAGCAAATGCTTAAGGAATATACAAATATTTCTGACCTATATGGTCCTTTGATGATTGTAGATGGCGTCGAAGATATAGCCTATGACGAACTAGTTGAAATTGAGCTCCACGATGGTGAAATTCGTATGGGTCAGGTGTTAGAAGCTAAAGAGGGTAAAGCCGTTGTTCAAATCTATGGTGGTACTTCTTCAATGAAGCTATCCAATATTAAAGCGCGTTTTAAAGGCAAGCCCTTAGAATTTGCTTTATCCGAAGATATTGTGGGACGCATCTTTGACGGTATGGGTAATGTGATGGATGGCGGACCGCAAATCATTCCTGAAAAGTTTGCTGATATCAATGGTCAAGCGATTAACCCAATGGCGCGTGACTATCCGGATGAATTTATTCAAACAGGTATTTCAACCATCGACCATTTGAATACACTGGTTCGTGGACAAAAACTACCCGTTTTCTCTGGTTCTGGTTTGCCGCATAAAGAGTTAGCAGCCCAAATTGCACGTCAAGCAACTGTTTTAAATTCTGATGAAAATTTTGCAGTTGTCTTTGCAGCCATGGGAATTACTTATGATGAGGCTGAATACTTTATGGATTCTTTCCGTGAAACCGGAGCAATCGATCGTTCAGTAATGTTTGTTAACCTAGCTAATGACCCAGCAATTGAGCGGTTAGCGACTCCAAAAATCGCCTTAACTGCTGCCGAATACTTGGCTTTTGAAAAAGATATGCACGTTTTAGTTATCATGACAGACATGACGAACTATTGTGAGGCCTTACGTGAAGTGTCAGCAGCCCGTCGTGAGGTACCAGGCCGTCGTGGCTATCCAGGTTACTTATATACCAACCTATCTACACTCTATGAACGCGCAGGACGTTTAGTAGGATCTAAGGGATCGGTTACTCAAATCCCAATTCTTACCATGCCTGAAGATGATATTACTCATCCAATCCCTGACTTAACCGGTTATATTACTGAAGGACAAATCATCTTAGACCGTTCATTAGATAACCAAGGTATTAAGCCGCCTATTAATGTTCTTCCTTCCTTATCGCGTTTGAAGGATAAGGGAACCGGTGAAGGAAAAACACGTGAAGATCATGCACCGACAATGAACCAGCTATTTGCAGCTTATGCCAAAGGTAAAGAAGCAAAAGAATTAGCGATTGTATTGGGTGAGTCAGCCCTTTCAGATATCGATAAACAGTATGTTAAATTTACTGATGAATTCGAGAAACGCTATGTTAACCAAGGCTTTGATAAGAACCGTGACATCTTTGAGTCGCTTGATATTGCCTGGGACTTATTAAAGATTTTACCGAAGAGCGAATTGAAACGGATCAAGGATCCAATGATCGAGCAATACTTACCGAAAGGAGAGTAATGCACTATGGCAAACGTATTAGGGGTAAAGCCCACCCGGATGGAGCTGTCAGCTTTAAAGAGTACGCACGCACTGGCTAGTCGCGGGCATAAGTTACTTAAAGATAAGCAAGATGAATTGATGCGCCATTTTATTGATTTGATTCGTAAAAACAATGAACTAAGAGATCAAGTGGAAGCAGAACTTTCAAATGCCTTACAATCATTTGTATTAGCGAAGTCTTTAATGAGCGATCATTTTATTGAAGAGATAGCGGCCATTTCAGGTGAAAACATTGATCTTTCAATTGACCTTAAAAATATTATGAGTGTCAATGTTCCTAAAATGGATTTTAATTTAGATGATGATATTGATGATGAGCCTTTACGCTATGGTTATTTGAATTCCAATGCGGAATTAGATGAAGCTTTAGAAGGTTTAAGGTCCATTTTGCCCAAGTTATTAGATTTAGTCGAAATTGAAAAGACTTGTCAGCTTTTAGCCGATGAAATCGAAAAAACAAGAAGACGTGTTAACGCTCTTGAATATCGAATGATTCCGGATACCGAAGAGACAATCAACTATATTTCAATGAAGTTAGAAGAAAATGAGCGAGCAAGTATCACTCGTATGATGAAGGTTAAAGATCTATAATTAGTAGAAAGATTAATAAATTAGTCTTATGAAAAAATCCGAATAGTATGTAGAAAGATTGTCAAATAAATCAATGGATTTATTACTCACTCCACTGATGCTTCTCTAAACGTTTAATCTATAAGAGAGCATCAATAGTTGGATTGAATGTTCTTTCTATAACTATTCGGATTATTTTTATTTATGAAGAGCAATTCCTTTATTAATACCTTTTATTTGGTGGAATTATTTATTGTATTATGATCGTATCGTGTACAAAAATATAAATAATAAGATTGATATTTAAACGGATGTTAACAAACAATCTCCTATTCAACGGATAGGAGGCTATTTGTTAACATAGGAATATAGACCTTTAAATTTACGTGAATTAATTACACATTCACATTATGATAAACCTTTTGCACGTCTTCATCATCTTCTAATGCATCAATTAACTTCTCAAAAGTTTCCAAGTCTTCTGCGTTGAGGTCCACTTCAGTCTGGGCAATCATTTCAGTTTCAGCCACTGAAAAGTCAGTAATACCAATACTTTCCAGGCATTCTTTAATAGTGCCGTAATCACCAGGTTGACCATATACAACCACAGATCCTTCTTCAGTATAAACATCTTTGACATCGAGATCTGCTTCCAATAAAGCCATCGTAATGGTTTCTTCATCTTGGTTTTCCATCACAAAAACAGCCACATGATCAAACATATAAGAAACGGATCCAGCAACCCCCATATTTCCACCGTTCTTATTAAAGGCCATGCGAACATTGGCAGCAGTGCGGTTTACGTTGTTTGTTAAAGCATCCACGATAATCATTGAACCATTCGGGCCAAAACCTTCGTATCGCAATTCTTGGAAGGTCTCATCGGCCGAGCCTTTGGCCTTGTCAATGGCTTTGTTGATGACGTGAGATGGTACATTATAGGTTTTAGCACGATCGACAACAAATTTTAGTTTCTGGTTGGTCTCCGGATCTGGGTCTCCTGATTTGGCTGCTGCATAAATTTCAATGCCAAATTTTGCATAAATTCTTGAGGTTTGTTGATCGGTTTTCGCTTTTTTTTCGCGAATGTTCATCCATTTACGACCCATTTAATTCACTTCACTTTCATTATAGTCTGTTTGTATTATAGCGAAAAACAAGCTTCATTTATAGAATTTTTTCAAAAATTTTTAGCTTGCAAGATTTCTGTCAAACTTTTGATAGCAAAAGAAAAAAAGCGACTGCTGAGTCGCTTAAAATTAATCTTTTGGATACATTTTATCTATTCGCGCTTGTAAATCTTTATCATTGACAAATTCCTCATAGCTGGTATTCATGCGATCAAAGGCCCCAGTTGGAGTAATTTCAATTACACGATTGACTGTTGTATTTAAGACTTCGTAGTCATGTGAGGCGATGAGAATAGCGGATTTAAATTTAATTAAACCATCGTTTAAAGCAGTAATGGATTCAAGGTCTAAGTGGTTGGTTGGTTGATCCATCACTAAAACGTTGGCTTTCGATAGCATCATTTTTGAAAGTAAACAGCGGACTTTCTCACCACCAGAAAGGACGTTGACAGGTTTTAAGACATCATCTCCTGTAAAGAGCATGCGTCCTAAGAAGGAGCGTAAGAAGGTATTGTCACTTTCTTCTTTAGAAGCATATTGTCTTAACCAATCGACAATTGACAACTCGACTCCATCAAATTCATCGCCCGAATTACGTGGCAGATAGGTTTGTGAAGTCGTAACACCCCATTCAAAGCTTCCCTTATCTGCTTCCAAGTTTCCCATCAAGATTTCAAAAAAGGCTGAAATGGCATTGTCATTGCGGGAGACAAAAGCCACCTTATCATCACGATTCAAAGTGAAAGTAACATTATCAAAGAGGGCTTCACCGTCAATTGATTTTGACAGTCCTTCTACGCTAAGTAAATCATTACCGATTTCACGTTCAGGTGAAAAGCCGACAAATGGATAGCGACGGCTGGAAGGTTGAATGTCATCCAGGGTAATTTTTTCTAAAAGTTTCTTTCTAGAGGTCGCTTGTTTTGATTTAGAAGCATTAGCAGAAAAGCGCGCAATAAAGTTTTGTAATTCTTTAATTTTTTCTTCTTTTTTAGCATTTTGATCCGCTTGCAATTTAGCGGCTAATTGACTGGATTGTAACCAAAAGTCATAGTTTCCCACATAAATTTTTATTTTACCGAAGTCGACATCCGCCATATGAGTACATACTGTGTTTAGGAAGTGACGGTCGTGAGAAACAACGATGACAGTGTTTGGGAAGTCCATGATGAAGTTACTTAGCCAATCAATAGCTTGAGCATCTAGACCGTTAGTTGGCTCGTCTAGGAGCAGATTGTCCGGTTTACCAAAAAGTGCTTGAGCCAGTAAAACTTTGATTTTATCAGCTTCGATAAGCTCACTCATCTTGGCTGTATGTTGTTCAGTAGGGATTCCTAAGCCTTGTAACATATTAGAAGCTTCTGATTCAGCTTCCCAACCACCCATTTCGGCAAACAAACCTTCTAATTCGCCAGCGCGCACCCCATCTTCATCAGAAAAATCAGCTTTCATATAGATGGCATCTTTTTCTTTCTTTACTTCATAAAGTTCCTTATAACCCATCATCACGGTTTCGATCACTTCATAGTCTTCGAATCCGTAGTGGTTTTGGTTAAGAACAGCTAATCTTTCATTAGGATCCATGGACACATTTCCCGTTGTAGGTGCAATGTCACCTGATAAAATTTTTAAAAAGGTGGACTTACCAGCACCATTGGCTCCGATCACACCATAACAGTTGCCAGGTGTAAAATTAATATTGACCTCATCAAATAATTTCCGGTCTGGGAATTGTAAACTAACATTCGATACATTGATCACAAACATAACCTCCATCTTAGATTCATAGACATACGCCTTCATTCTAGCATGATAAGGACTAAAAAGCATTAAGAAATATAGTTTATTGATAAACTTATTCTAGAGTTGTCAAACATATGTTACACAAGGTGCTTCTAAATGGGCATGCTTAT
>NZ_JBNUPI010000010.1:0-74874 GCF_050409505.1 Facklamia sp. P12937 | reverse complement strand
ATACAATATCAATAAACTGGTGTTATATATCCAAGAACAAGAAAAAATAAAGACCCGAGATAAAATGCGTGGACATTTTATCTCGGGTCTTATTTTAAAGGTTATAGCAAAAATGGACTTATGATACAGCCCCTTCACCACTTATTCACTTTAAATAACTTGTTTTTAGTTGTTAATGACAAAATTTCTGTCATCAAACCTGCCAAAACCATAGGTATTTGTCATGTTATTTGCCAAAAAATGATTGTTTTTTAATAATCTGATGACACAAATACAGATTTTCTTCGCTTTCCATCTCTAATTTGTTTAGTTTCCAAGTCTAATGTCTGACATATTTCTCTACTAAATGCCGTGCTTCCTAAAGGTTTTAATTGCAACTCTTCGCACCAGGCAGCATATTCAATGAACACTTCTTTAGTAGGCCGATTAACTATTTCTGTTTCTTTAATGAAACGCAATAACGGATTGTTGTATTCATTGTATGCATCTGATTCTTTTTGAATAACATCCGACTGAGTAAAGTGTTTGCGTTCCAATATCTCTTTCAATCGAATAATCCCTAATTTTAATAAGTATTCCATCGCGTCTTGATTTGTCACCTTATCTTCAATCTGCGGATCAAAATCAGGATCTTGCGGTGTGAACTTTGCTTTAAAAGGTATTATCAATAAACGACTGACAATACCATCTGACTTATCATTTACACGAGGCGGTTCGTTCGCTGAGAATATTAACTTCGCATAGTTATTAAAATCAAACGGATCTAACCCTTTACGCTCTGCGTTGACCGTATCTCCCGTTGATAACTTCTTAAACATTGATGAGTCTTTAATATATAACTTACTAATATCGTCACCAATATTTGCTAATTTACCAAAGAGTTCAGCAGTCTTAAAACGTTCTGATAATTCATTTAAATCTAATGCAGACTTATTTTCTTCACCGACAAACTTTAATAACATCTTCAAATAGGTAGATTTACCATTTTGACCGTGTCCTGTAAGTAAGAAAGTTTTTCTTAAAACGTTTCTTCGATAGAGAATATAACCAAAGATTTCTTCTAGTACTCTTCGTACTTGTTTGTCTTTGACGGCCACATTGTTTAATACTTTATCAACTGGCGGACATTCTGCAGTCGGATTGTAATTCCAATTAACTTTATTCTTAATCACAATTTCAGGACTAAAAGGCAACAATCGATCTTTGTTTAAATCATAAATACCATTTTTAACGGCAATAAAATGAGGAGGAGATAAAGGTTTATTATCTGTCGCTAATTGAAGATATGCCAATACTTCAGACCGCTGTGTCTTCTTAAGATTTCTGATTTCATGTATCATTGCACGTTCAATGTCATGTATGTTATCTGAGTAGATACCTTCTTTATAAATATGAAGCACATCTTTGATGCGGATAATATTGTATTCACTGATTAGAAACTGAGCGAACTTATCATGTAAGAAACGATTTCCTTTGAAGAACGATTCTTTTTTAAAGGCTTCATCACGTAAAATCGTATTAATCTCTCGCTGATCCAATGGATGATCTAAAATATACTTATTTACTAAATTGATTGTTTCTTTAATTTCTTGCTTGCTCAACTCCGCGGATTGAAGTTTTAAGATATAATTAAATAAATCTTGATTACGACTTCCGTCTGATATTTGATCAATGTAATTGTTGTCACGATTCTTATTAATCTTAACCATTGGATATAACCATTTGGGGAGTTCATCATGTCGCTTAGATTTTAAATACCAGGATCGTGTCTCTCCATCTATTTTTAATGGATCGGCTGTGTTTCTTGAACCAAGTTTAATGGTTACTTGTAAACCTAACGGACTCCACCAATCGATTTTATTTGTTCTTAAATCTTCGGGTGCTTTAAAGTAAACATGAATACCATTCGTTGTTTCTAAAACAGAACAATTTATTTTCATATCTTCAATGATGTCTAACAAAACATCTGATTCTTCGGGACTATCAATATCTAACATGAGCATATCTTCAGATAATATCCCCACAAAACTATCATATCTCCTGGCCGTATTGTACTTGACCAGAACACTATCGTCACCTTTGAATTCAATAGCAGATGACTTTCCGTTGCCTTTGAGGTATCCTTTGTATATTGAAATGTTAATCACCTCGCTTTCTAAATTAAAATGATGGGAGAAGTAACATTATGAATACTGGAAAACTAAACAAGATTGTACTCAATTTATTTGATATTGAACCAGGAATTGGAGCTTATGAATTAATGGAAAAAACTTCTATTCAAGATACTGGTATTTTAAAATTAATTATTAAAGATTTAGAAAATAACTGTTATATTGTAAACACATCTAATATAAAGTTATTTACAGACGACATAGCGTCCAACTTTTTTATAAGCCCTGATATACGAATAACTTTAGAAGGCAGTAATTATTTAAATGATTTTGATGATAACACCAGAATTTTTCTAAAAGAATTGAAAAAATTAAAAAATAAACAATCTGAATTAAATTTTCTACCCTATCTGACAGAAGATGAGTATTTAGAAATAGTCTTATATGCTATAGAAGAAAAATATATCTCTAATCCAACAAAGGGAAAAATCTATAATCAGACAAGGGAAGGAATTGTTTTTGAAAACAATACTATAGTCACTAAGAAAGGAAGAGATTATATGAACAATAAAAATCAAAATCAACAATACCCTTCAATAATCAATTATGGTTATATGAACACAGCTATTGGAGATAATAATGAACTAAACATAAAAGTTAATAATGAAGGTTTTAAATCATTAACAGAAATTAGAGAGTTTGCTGAATCTTTAAATGAGGATGAAAAATCTGAAATAGATCAAATAATTAAAGATATCCAAGATAACCCTGAAGAAAAACAAAATATTTTAGATAAAGCTGAATCAATCTTAAAGAGATACCCTAAATTGATTGCTTCATTAGTAAAAGGTGGTGACTATTTTATTGCACATTGGTCTACGATTTCTCAATATTTCGGTATGTAACTACCAAAAACTAACCTGCTCCACTACACTGTCATTCTTGGCAGTGTTTTTTACTCCTAAGAATTCATTCACTCTTTTATTGGCCAGATCAATGTACCATTGTTTATTTAACCAATTAGGTACCGATTGATTTACAATATCTTCATTGATAATTCTGCAGAAGTCCGGAATATTTCCTATCTTAGTTTTCTTACCCTTAGTAATTCTCACGATAGACTGACCGTATTTATCAGCAAAGATTCTATACACTTTGTCATAGAGATACTCTCCACCGTAATCAATAATGTCTGCCTTAATAATTCGCTGAAAGTCTATTAATGAATCAGACCTATTTATTGTTTCACTTACGTCTACTCCATTAATGAAATACTCTCTAATCGCTTTATTAACTATAGGCAAATCGTTATCTAAGAGGTTTAAGTCTTTAACATAAGCTCCTGCTGCTTCAATCTTATCTCCGATAAAAATATAGTTATTAACGTCTTTTTGATAAACATAATCATAGTATTTAAAAGCTAGTGTCAAACCTGTTCGTTCTTCCCACTCTGCACAGATACTGTCAATCAAATCAAAATCTTTTTCATCTATTTTGAATAACACTCCATCGGTGTTCGTTTGGATTAATTCAATGTGTGGATCTAATTTATCAATTAAATCGGTCATGAATAATTGTCCATTAATAACAACATTGTGATATTGTCGCATATCATACATTAAACTAAATTGGTCACCTGAAGCTCCAAATCCTTTGTTTACAATAGATTTATAAACTAATTCTTTTGAATCGTTTTTCTTTTGAAGATTAAATCTTTCTTTCAACAATTGGCTGTATTTCTTAGGATAGCTCACGTTCCTACTTAAGAAATTATATTTATCAATAATAGTTGGATACATTGATTTACAGTCAGCTAAGATAAAGAAACCTTTACCAATATAATTCTTTCTAGCTCCATGCAAACCCCCCTAATCCATAACGATGTGGGACACCAGCTACCTCTACTTCTAAGCTTTCATCATCATTCAGATACCAATCGTTAATGTGAGAATATTTTCCTAATTCATGATCTAAAATAGTTATTTCCCAATCATCATAACGATTTAGTTTCTTTGCTCTTAGGATATAAGCCAGTAATTGAGTTTCTGTTTTATCCATATGTTTTAAAGGTAGTTTAAACTCAAGCAATAAATCTAACTTCGTTAAGAAACTATCTACTTGATAGGCAAATACATACATCAAATCCTCAATTGAATCCTCAACCTCTCTTCCTTGAAAAGCTGTCAATTGTTTTAAAGAGTACTGCCTGCTCAACATTGCATCATAAGAGTTGAGGGGGATGTAATTTAATGTTTCGCTGTAACTCCATCCCGATAAGCCCCTCATTATATGTTCGTGAACTCCATAAGGGGTAGTACCAGCTATGATACTTTTTAAAATAAAACGATCATAGTTGTTTCCATTAAAAGCAACCCATAAGTCATCTTTATAATCATTGTAGAGATTAATGATTTCTTCTGAATCACTCGTTACAAAATCAACTCTTTCTTGAGTGATTGCTATTTCTGCATACCAGGAATTCTTTTGGACTGTAAACTTGTAAAAAATCAATCACTTTTTACCTCCTTGAAACTGAGGCGATAAATAAAACAAGTCTGAACATATGTTTTTAAACTTTAATTGATCCATATTCATCTAATCAACCTCTTTATTTTTATTTTAAAAGGGAGAATAAATCTCCCTTATTTATTTAGTCTAAAACTTCAAGAATTTCATACTTGTCATAGCCTGTATTGGTTAATGATTTCTCAATAATGTACTCCCATCCGTCTTCAATAATTTCTTCAGCAATCGCATCAATTTCTTCTGCATATTGACTAAAGTTTTTGAATGATACATCATCACTATCAATGAGACTCCGTAACATTTCATTGTTACTGTGAATTTGATAGCCAATCGCTCGTTCGTTACCTGGTTGCATCACACCATTGTAAAATAATTTATACCCTTTGAATTCACCGTCTAAGATTTCAAAAGTAATCTTAAGCATCGGATCTCCACCTGAACCATCATCTTTCTTTTTGGATTGACCAAGTTCCATACTATTAACTTTTACTTCATACTTACCTGATGGTATTTCAGGGAAATCTCCCATTTCTGCTGCTTCTTCAACTTTGTTTTGAATACCGTCAAAATCAACCATCTTATCAAATTTATCCCAATTAATTGCCATTTAAATTCTCTCCTTCTTCTTTATTCATTTCAGTTTCCATAATGCCCGCTGGTGTGTTGTACTTCATATCAACCTTAACTAAGTAATATTCACCATTCTTATTTGATTTCAATTGAATACTATGACCAATCAAATCTTCACCAAACTCTTCTTTAGCGTCTTCTACAATCGCATTCGCTTCGTCTTCGCTATCAGCAAACCATTGCTCTTTAGTATTTAGTTGTCTTTTCATATTATTCTTCCTTTCTTTTAATCACGTGAACGACGACGTCTTCTGCGTTTAGGTGCTTCTTCTACTTCTTCTTCCTCAGTTTCTTCCTCTTCTTCTCCTGGAGGGATATCGTCTGTGGATCTTGATCTTCTTCTGCGACGAGGTTTTTTCTCCTCCTCGACTTCTTCCTCTGCTGTTTCTTCTATTTCTTCTTCCTCCTCAACTTCGTTTGATACTTCTTCTGGTTCAGGAGCATCCTCTTTTTTACGTCTACTACGTTTAGGATTTTCTTCCGTCTCTTCTTCTGGTTCCTCAGTGGCATTAGCTTTCTTCAGTCCTTTATTCGCTTCTTCATAGACACCAATAAATTCGTCATAATCAAGATCAATTTCATCTACTGGTAAGTTAGGGATACGTCCTCCACTGAAGACATAAGATTTAGATTTAAAGACAAGCTTTCTTTCGTCACCATCTGTTACCACGCGTCCTACAATATCAACCATGCCTGCTAACTTAAGCGCCACTTTTTCCCTTAAATTTGGTTGAATACTTGTGATTTTATCGCCTGATCGTTTCGTAACATCTTTAGTGGTATCTTCATGGCTGATAAAAATAATGTTTTTCATTGGTAAATTTGCTATTCGTTTAACCATATTTAGAAATTTAGTAGTGACAATGTCCCACGCTTTAAAACTATTGTCAGATTCATGTTCAATACCAAGATCTTCATAAGTTTTAATTCGTGCAGCTTCATAAACATCTTCAATCAAGTCAACAACGACTGTTTCAAACTCATGATCACCTTTTTGTAGTTCAATAACCGTTTCTTCTAAAACGTCCCAAGCTAACGTGGTATCTAAGATTCGTCCTTTTTTCTCAACTTTTTCAACAATACTTACATAAGGCGCATCCACAAATTTAATATTCCCATCAGTGTTTAACATGATGACATTAGGAAAACTATTAGCGAACCAAGTCTTACCACTAAAAGGCGCACCATACATCCAAAGCACTCGTTTGTTCACTTTAGTAACATCTCTTCGTTCATTTTTTGGTAACATTTCTATAATCTCTCCATTCTCATTTTGTATGTAGTCTAAGTAATTCGGCGGTGTTAATACTGTGTATTTACCATTTTGTTTAGCTTCTATTGCATTACATGCAAAGCAATTACCGTGCGGATTACGGTCCCATTCATTTTCTGTCTCGATCGCTTCAATTGCCCAGTCAAACTCCAAGACCTTTCGCTCGTCATATTCAATGGGTACATAGGTAACTCTCGCTTTATCTAGTTCGTTACGTAATCTTTTTCTAAATTGATATATATCTTCATTCTTTTTATACTTGACCTTAACTTTTTCAATAAATAGAAACCCTAAATCTGTAACATTAAAGCCTGCTTGATCTAAATAATATTTATAAATATGTAACTGACAGGAATTTTTGTATGCTTCTATACTATTTGAATACTTAAAGTCAATGACCAGCGTTCTGTCTTTATCCTTAACAATTAAGTCAACAAAACCTTTATAGTCTTCTGTGTCAATTTCGTATTCGTGAATTAACTCAGCGCCATCGAATTGACTTAAGAACTCAAACACTTTAGGCAGCATATACTCAATTTTTATAATCTCGTTTATATGTGCATCAGTTATCATTGGATAGGCATTAATGTATTCATTCACTGCATAATCAGTACTTCCTTTTTCAATCCCACTATGAATAGCATGACCAAGGATTAAAGGACTTGTTGGACTGTAATCAGGTATTTCTTTGGCCTTATCTAGGTACTTTAGTTTAAAGTGGTAAGGACAACGATCGTATAGATCGACACGACTGTATGAATACTGTGTCAAATAAACCACATCCCATAAAATTCTTTATATTCAGCCCAGCAACCCAAAAATATATCCATCACTTCTAAGCATGCTCCATGATCTAATAAATAATTTTCAATTTCACTTTTTGAAACACCAGAAGGGAAATTTGGATCTTTACTGACATCTTTAGCAAAATCCCCTTTTGGACCTATTTCATGTTTGAACTTAACAACCCAGTTTTTAAAATCTGGAACCATTTTTTAACCACTCCTTCCATTCTTCGAATTCTAATTGGTAATAATCAAACTCATTACCGTACTTTAATTTTTTGTATTTAGTGGGTCTTAATATATATCCTTTACCACCAGACTTGTTTATTTGGTCCATGTGATAGGCTTGTAATTTACTTTCGGTACCAACATCTGTTTTAAGTTCAATACCGTGAAATTCCCCATTAATACAAACCAATAAATCAGGCACACCTTCTTTAGTGAAAACTCCGCCACCCCAATACTTGATAATGTAAGCCCCGCTTGATTTTAAGTAACTGATTACTTCTTCTTGGAATTTTGATTCTTTCATTATTTATTACTTTTCTGAGGCTCAACTGCATAATACTTACAGTAGAAAAAGTTTATGTTTACTTCTTCTCCACCATGTTCTTTAACTTGAATAAGCGTATAACCGTTTGAATCATATAATTGAGGGTAGCTATCCGATTTTACTGTTAAAGAAGTATCATCTTTAAAATAAAAAGTTATTAAATATCTCATTTTATTTTCACCCTGACTGATGCTTTAACATAACTTGTCTTCTTATACTTTTCAGCTACATCTGGTAATTCTTTCTTTAATCTTGAGCTATCAATGCTTTCTCTCATTGTAGGCTCAACGTAAGTAATGTTAAAATACTCGTTTTCCCATTTCTTAACGTTATAGTCCTCCATGATATCGACTAAGTCTGCTCTAAGTAACGCTTGTCTCTCTTTAGCAATTTTAATTTGTCTTTCTAACTCATAAAATTCAGTAACGATTGCTAAGTCCTGTTTATTCAATTCTGTTAGTTCCATATAATTTATTCCTCCCAATTGAAATCTTGTTTAAATAATTCGTTTGTATAATCTACACCACGTTCAAGAGCACTATAAATCTTATACTCAATACTGTCATCAGTGATCATCTGATAGTAAAACACAGGTCTTTCTTGTCCTATTCGGTGAACTCTTTTTAAGCTCTGCATCCAGTTCTCAACGCTGTCTGGTGGACTTAAATAAATAATCTTATTCGACTTTTGTAAATTATGTCCTTTACTACCTGCCTGGTACTGAACAAGTGTGATACTATCGTCACATTCTTCATAATTCTTTTTGTCTACTAACCCACCTTTGATAAAACTTAACGGTCTGTCAGTGATAAGTTTCTTTAGTGCTTCTAATTCTTCGTTATAGTTATAAAAGATAATCAAACGATCATTCGTTGAATCAATTAAATCTTTTAAGCGATCCATTTTATTCTTATTACGAACACTTGCGAAAAGCCTTAAATTTATTCTGGCAACTGTGCTTGTGTCACCAACAATTTGTTGATTTTTATAATTGATAATATGATGGGTATTAAATTCTTTGTATTCTTTTGATAAGTTGCATCTCACTTTTACAAAGTTTTGATCAGGCAAGTCATAAACTTCTTCTGTCTTCATGAATACAGCGCCATGTTCCCTGAGCTTTTCTTTAAGTTCATCTACATTTTTATAACCTAAAATTTTAATCCCACCCCAGTATTTGTTGGGTTTAAAATCAACATATCGTTTCATGTATTGAGTCTTACTTATATCCCAACCTAACAATTTAAGCTGGCTGTATAACTTTTCATACTTCCCACCAGTAGGTGTTCCAGATAATAGAACGACATTGTCGGGCTTAAGATTAAGAATGAATTTTGTTCGCTTCGTTTTTTCATTTTGAATTAAAGAACTTTCATCCAACATCAATGTGAAGTGCTTAATTTTCTTCAACTCAGGCCTGCGCCAAATCTTGTCATAATTTATGATAATTATTGACTCAGGTTTTACCTTTTTAGGCTTGTCATAAATCACAACATCATAGTCATAATGTTGTCTGAAATGACTTGCCCAATCGTTTATTTGAGACTTTTGACAAACCACTATATTGTATGGGGTATTTAGTTCCCAAAGTTTCTGAGAACCAACAAACGTCTTGCCTAGTCCCATATCTAAGTAATATGCAACACGATCGAATTCATAAGTCTGATCTAACACTTGTTCTTGGTGGGGGAATAATTTAATAATTCCAATCACCTCTCTTGTGTTATACTATTTTTATAGATTTCTTAATCTAAGCTTCCGTTGCAGCGGAGGCTTTTTCTTTTTGAAATTCAAACTCCATTTCTAATTGTTTAAACATCAATTCGCGCGAAATGACTCTTTTCTTTCCGCGATAAATGGTTAAATAAATCTGATTACTAATAAAACCACCATTATTAAAATGCTTCCGTAAAAACTCACACAATTCTTCGTCTAGCAAAATTGCTTGAAACAAAATTCTATCCACCATACCACCCCCACAGATACAATCCGTAAACTAAAAATGGTCCTATAATAATGATTGATAATAAAATGATTAAATAATAAATCAGTAATTTGTTGCGTTCTTTTTCATTCATGTTATTACTCCGTTTCCTCACGCTGGCGGGCGTTCTATTCTTTTAATGTTTGTAGTAATTCATCAATATCGTTCCGATCGTAAAGCCATCTTTTGCCCAATCTTCTTTTTTTGAGTCCTAATGTTTCCCAATGCGCAACATCTCTTGCGCAACATTCATATTCCTCAAAAACTTCTTTTTGCATAAGCCACTGTTTTTTTTGTTGAGCAATTTTTTCTTCTGCGATTCTTTCAGCTAATTTAAGAATCCCATCTACCAGCAACAGGCTAGCTTCTTCCGATAATAGGGCGCTTATCTCGTTCATCTTTAATTCACTCCTTTCTAAGCCAGTCCAAACATCTGAATAAGTTTCAGAATAATCTGATTAGATTTTGGTGTGTTTGACTTGCCAGTTAAAGCATTAAATATTTCAGGTTTGCTATAGCCAGTCATGACAGCTAATTGTTCATAAGAAATTTTATTTTGATTTTTGTAATCTAAAACGCGTTGTCTTGCTTCGATAGTTTCTGGCATTAAATCAGCTCCTTTCTCTAATTTTGTTTTGGTATACTCTCCTTAGGAAGGAGGTGAAAATATGGAAATTAAAGGTGATAAAAAGTTACTGAAATCATTTGATAAGGCTTCTAAAATTGCTGATCAATACCCTACAACTGTAAAATTAGAAGAGTTACTAACTGATTCTTTTATTAGTAAAAATTCTAAATTCCAAAATCTTTCTGAGTTCATAAATAAGTCTTGATTTAATTTTAAAGATATAAAATCTATAGATGCGAATGAATTAGATTCTTACGTTAAGGAAAATACCCATTTTAATTCTTGGGAACTTCTTCTTGGTAAAGCTTTTGAGGAAAAGGTTTCAACCCAAATTGAAGATGCGTTTCGTTAATTTCATCTAATACATCATTGAGCTGTTTCGATAAAGTTGCTGCTTTATCTAACAGCTTTTTTAATTCATTGGCATTTTTTATTTCAATTTGAAATTGTGCATTGATATCATTCATACTAGTTTCCTTTCTATGAAGTTTTAAATCATCTTTCTGAAGACGGTTATCTATCTCTTCCAAAAGATGAGCAAAATTAAATTTTGTTATAGAATTAATCGATTGATTCGTACTTACTTCAACAATTTTTTTGTTTATTTCTTCATCAATAACTGAGCCAAGTTCACCGTACTTATACCCAAGTCTGTGTGATTTGGCTTTTTTAATAGCTTCACCATAGGTTTCTGAATCTTTTAATAAAGCTTTTACTCTTAAATCGATTGAAGCCTCTATTAAACTCATAAAACTTTTATTATCAAGATAGTTCATGACTTATTTACTCCTCCTTTCTTAAATTTAATAATGTAAGGTAATTCGTTAGTTTATTTGTTATAATTTAATACTTTTATTGACTAATAGTATAAAATGTTATACTATTAAAGCGTACTAAATAAGCGTTGTTTATAAATTTATATCCGTTCCCCAACGAATTAATAAAAAACAAGTAACAAATTTAGTAACGAAATACCTTACAAGTAGAATAGTATAATATTTTGTACTGGTAGCCAAGGATTAAGTTCATTATTTTATACTAATCTTTTTGTAACGGTCTAGAAAGGTTGATAAAACAATGTTTGACCGTATAAAAATTTTATGTGACAAAAAAGGTATATCTTTAACAGAGTTAGCTCAAATGATGGGGTGGTCTGACAAAGCCATCTATAATTGGAGGACTAGTACACCATCTGCTGATAAAGTTAAGGCTGTTGCTGATTACTTTAATGTTTCGGTAGATTATATAATGAGTAGAACTGATAACCCTAAAGTTGCTAACGGAGATCAAGATGATGATTTTTTAGTAGCTGCTCATATAGACGGAGATTTCACTGAAGAAGAGATGGAAGATATTAGAGATTACATTGAATTTATAAAATCAAAACACAGAAGATAGGCGGGTGATTATATGAATGCATTTGAAAAACTGTTAGCTGAATTTGATAATGAACTAACATTTGTGTTTGATAAAAATATTCCTGACAAACTACCTGGCCTAATTTGTGATAAGACGGTTTATTTAAATAAAGATTTGCCATTCGATAAAGCAATATGTGTTTTATCAGAAGAAATTGGCCATTATAAGACCTCTACTCCTAAAGATATAACCGATTACAGATTTAATGGTAAAGAGGAGCGCAAGGCCAGGAATTGGGGATATAAGAAGTTACTACCAATAGATAAATTAATAAAATTTATTGTTAAGAAGGAGAGCGTGATGCCACACGAATTAGCTGAAGAATTTGGAATTACTGAAGAAGTCGCAGAAGAAGCTGTCCAAATGTATCGAGTGAAGGGAGAATTGGATTGAAGAAGAAAATTTTTACCATAATCATAATGTTCACTATAATGTTTTTACCCCAAACTATAATTGCAAATGATTGGGAGTCCGAAAAAATAGATTTAATTAACACTGACCTTCTTGCTTTTTATGGAATGGAAGAATACTTAAACGGAAATAAGGATGGAGACTCCATTATTAATGTAGTTAGTATGGCTGTTTCAAACGCTTCTAATTCATTTGAAGAAAAAATAAAAAACTATGAATCAGAATCTGCTTTACTACCTGAAACAAAAGAAAAAAATGATATTAAAAAAAGAATTTTAGAGTATCAAAACGAAATCTTAATGGAAAATTATTTTGAGATTAAAGCTCACATAACTGGTAGGGAAAATTTACCAGAAGAAGGTTTAAGAAACAGATTTTATGAAATAAAAATGTTGTACTGCGTTGCTATGTCAAGCGACGGGGAAAACTTCGATGAACTATATAATAAAATTACAAACTTAGATTTCAGTAAATAAAAATCAAATTATAACTCTTTTATGCTATTTGCAAAGCTTTAAAATCTTAGTAAAGAATCAAAGGAGAAAAATAATGAAAATTGGACCAAGAAAGCCTAGCTTTAAAAAAAGAGTTTCTTCTAGGAATACTGGAAAATTTATCAGAATCAAAAACAAATCCACCAATCCACTATATGGAAAAAAGCGAATGGGATGGTTCACTAATCCTAATAAAGCAGCCTATAACAAAATTTACAATTTGACAACATTTGATTCATTAGACTTTTCAGATTTAAATGATTTTTGGAGTATTGTTCCATTTATTATAATTATTCTTCCACTTTCAATTTTTATGTTATTGAACTCAAGTGGTATTATTTGGTTTATCTCTTTATTATTTTTATTTATTTCTGGATTCAGTGCATTAATATTAGCAGGATTTGTTGTACTTTTAATCGCTTTTCATCCCGTAATATCAGCTATATTTTTATTTATTTTAGGTGGTATAAGTTATTTGATTTTTAATTTACTTAACGATGGGAAAAGTTTCATTCCTACATACCCTTTTATCGTTGTATATTTATTAGGAATATTAACGAGAGTTGTTTTAATAATAATAGACAATAATGTTAATAGAGGCAGCATTAATCAGACAGAAATAACCGAAATAAGCCTAGATAAAACCAAAGAAGACTTATACGCTGATGGGCTTTTTAAGAAGTTTGAAGAAGAGAGTGCTAATAAATAATAAAAAAAGTCACAACCCACCCCGGAAAGAGTTAGTTGTGACTGTTTGGTAAAAGTAATAACTTATATTAACAAAAGGAGCGCTTATATGAGGAAAAAAATTTTGTTCTATAAACTATTTTTAGAGAATTCTAAACAATTAAGTTTACTTACTGATGATAAGACGACCTTGTCAGATAAAGTACATGCTCTTTCTGAAAAATATACCGATTCAGATACATTTAAAGTCAAAAATAAGAAAGTTTTTCAATTATTAACGTTTGACAAATATCATATTTTTGGGAGTTTTGGTAAAGTTGAAGATTTAACTCAAGGAGACCACATTAGGGCAAGAAATAAAACGAATTATAGTATTGAGGAACTAGAACATTTTGTGGAAACTTTCAGTTATTTTTACATTGATCTTTCAAACAATGATATAGCATTATTAAATCGTAGTGGATTACCAGATATAAAAAAACCACTTGAAGAATTTTTATCATCTCACTTTAGAATCTCAGGAAACTGGGAAGTTAGCATTGTTCCTAAATTTTCTGAAAATATAGAAAATAAATTAGGTACAAAGGTTCCAGTTAGTAAAATAAAATATGTCGTAGAAAATGATAAAATCCCAGAAAATGAATACGCCTCAATAAAAGAAAGTTATGATATTAGTAGTAGTGATATGAGGAAAGTTACAGTGTGTATCGATTTATTAAATCAAAAGGATACTTTCATTAATAAAGTAGTCAATAAATTTAAAAATTACTCAGAAATGACATTGGAAAATGATGATGAAACTATCGATTTAGTAGAAGGCATAATTACAAAAAAACACACTATCGAAATTGATAATGTGCAGTTAAAGGACACTAATTCTATTAAAGATTTATTAAGAAACGCTCTTAGCGCTATATCTTAAAATCTTAAAAATTTTTATGGTCGCAATAGTGGTTTCACTAATAGTTACTAAAAAAAATAAATCATGTAACCAACTTTCATAACCGATTAAATACATGAGGATAAATATTAATGACGATAGTATTCCAATAAAGATAGTATTATTAATAATTTCATCGTGTTTATATATTCTTAAAGCCTTTCGAAACTTATTTTCAGGAAGCATCATCATAAAACCATAAATAGTTAAAAGCGTTCCTAAGAGAGTGACTACAAAATCAAATTTATGGTTGTTATAATTATCTATAGCTTGTAGATTAAGTAAGTTGGAAATCATCAAAAAATAGTAAATAAGGCATACTAAAAAGGGAATAACAAAATAAATATACACATTAACTTTCTCAAATACTTTTCTCATTTTATCATCACCTTTTTTTCTATTATACCATTAGTCTTTATAAAATAAATACAAAGTTGACTCCTCTGCCATTTAAATTACTAATCTTCATTATAAAAAAAGTCACCGCCTGCCGACCAAAGCTAAACGATGACTGTTTGATAAATACGAAAAGCCCCTGATTAAAGGGTGTCTTTTCTGTACCCAATTATATCACATTTAAGGAGGTGGTACCTACTTAATCCTCACGCTGGCGGGCAAAGGAGGAAATGGAAAAAATGATTAAAGAATATCAAAAGAAAGACGGCACCAAAGCCTATTTATTTGTAGCCTACCTTGGAGTAGATCCATTAACTGGTAAGCAAAAACGAACAACTCGTAGAGGATTTAAAACCCAACGGGAAGCAAGAATTGCAGAAGCTAAACTAATTGCAGAAATAGAAGAAAATGGATTTGTAGAAACAGCCAAACGCATGACCTTTGAACAGGTTTATGAACTGTGGCTACCTATATACGAAACCACCGTTAAAGAAAGCACTTATGTTAGCCAGAAGCACGTTATTGAATTGCATATACTACCTAACTTTAAAAATATGTATGTAAATAAAATCACTACCCATTACTGCCAAAAATTAACAAATGACTGGTACAGTTATTATGCCAAGTTCCCTAATCTTATTGGATTAACTCAACGTATATTAGAGTATGCACGAGTGAACCTAAAAATTATCAAAGAAAACCCAATGAAGGATGTTATCCGACCAAAAAGGAAACGAAAGTTAAAAGAGGAGCAATATCAAGCGCCTTATTATGATTCAGAGCAACTGGCCCATTTTATGAAGTGTGTCAAAGCGATGAACAACCCGCAAGAGTATATTATGTTTCGAGTGATTGCTTATGCAGGTATAAGACAAGGAGAAATGTGTGGCTTGAAATGGTCGGACTTTGATGAAGTGAATGGCACTATATCCATTCGCAGAACGGTCGCTAAAGGTAAGAAATCAAACAAGATTTTACAAACAACTAAGACTGCTGCAGGCGAACGAACAATTCCTTTAGATGATGAAACCATTAAGCTATTAAAAGAATGACGCCACATACAAAGAGAGCGATTATTTTTACTAGGCTTTAATGCCAACTCACCTGATCAATTCATTATCACCAATGATAAAAATGAGTTCCAATATGCGTCACATCCTTATGCCGTTTTAAAGAAAATTCGAAAACAATTTAAGATTGATCCTATAACTGTTCATGGTCTTAGACACACCCACGTCTGTTTATTACTTGAGGCAGGAGTGCCAATAAAAGAAGTTCAAGAAAGAATAGGACATGAGAACACAGAAATGGTATTAGAAGTATACAGTCATATCAACAAGAAAAAGGCTAAGAAAATTGGTAATATTTTCGCTGAACACGTAGCTGAAAATCAATAACGTATTCAATTAAAAAAAGACACCCAATCGGATACCCGATAGGTGTCTTGAAACGTTGATATAATAACGATTAACGTTTTGAGAATTGAGAAGCTTTACGAGCTTTCTTAAGACCTGGTTTTTTACGTTCTACCATACGAGGGTCACGTGTTAGAAGTCCAGCTGATTTTAATGCAGGACGGAAGTCTGGATCGACGTTTAATAATGCACGTGCGATTCCGTGACGAATGGCACCTGATTGACCAGAGAAGCCTCCACCTTTTACGTTCACAATAACATCATAAGATCCTAAAGTTTCAGTAGCGTTGAATGGTTGGTTGATTACTTCGTGTAAGTGAGCAAATGGAATGTATTCTTCCAAAGGCTTACCATTCACAGTGAATTCACCAGTTCCTGGTACTAAGCGTACGCGTGCTGATGAGTTTTTACGACGACCTGTTCCTAAGTATTGTACTGTAGCCATTTAATCCCTCCTTATATTAATGTATTGATGTCTAATTTTTTAGGTTGTTGAGCGGCATGGTTATGCTCTGAACCTTCATAGACAAAAAGTTTAGTGAATTGTTTGCGACCTAAACGGTTGTCTGGTAACATTCCTTTTACTGAACGTTCGATTAAGCGTGTAGGTTTCTTGTCGCGCATTTCACCTGCTGTAGTGACACGCATTCCACCAGGATGTCCTGAGTAATTATAATATTTCTTGTCTGTTGCTTTTTTACCAGTTAAGGCAATTTTTTCAGCATTAATTACGATTACAAAGTCACCTGTATCCACGTGTGGGGTATAGGTGGGTTTATTTTTTCCGCGTAAGATTGATGCAACAACAGTTGAAAGGCGTCCCAATGGGATATCTGTGGCATCTAATAATACCCAGTTGCGTTCAACTTCGTTCTTTTTAGCCATATATGTTTGACGCACGTTGTTTTCCTCCAATATTTGTCTAGTTGTTTACGGTTACGATGAGTTTCCGGGGCTCATGTGTGGGGTAAACAATACCGTCAACTATTATATTCCTTATTAACCCCTAATGTCAAGCGTTTTTCTCACACTGCTTCAAATTTATTTTGCTTTCGATCAACAGTCATTTGCCTTCGTGGTATAATCATTTCAAAGGAAGTGAAATTTATGAAAGCTCAAGAAAGACGCCAAGCCATTTTAGCATTCTTAAAAGAACAAAGCGAAGCGATAACGGCCAATGAGTTAGCTAGTCGTTATCAAGTCAGTCGTCAGGTAATTGTTGGAGATATTGCTTTATTACGTGCCCATCATAAAGTAGAAATTTTAGCCACTAATCAGGGATATTTAATTCCTTCTTCCCCGATTAACAATACTGCTACTAAGGGGTATACGGGGGTGATTGTTTGTCGTCATGATGATAGTCAAATGCGGCTAGAGTTAGAAACAATATTAGCCTATCAGGGTAAAGTGCTTGATGTGCAAATAGAGCATCCGGTTTATGGTTTATTGTCTGCTGCCCTTCATATTCATTCGCAAGCTGATCTTGAAGCCTTTCTAGAACGTATGGCAACTTATGAAGGTGAAATGTTAGCATCCTTAACGGATGGTATTCATTCACATACCATACAGGTGCCTAGTCTAAAAGAATTTAAGCTAATCGAAAATGCTTTGTCACAAGAAAAAATCCTCTATGTATAGACAGGTGTCTTGACACCATTATAGATTGTTGTTAAACTGCTTTTATAGTAAATTTTTTGGAGGTTCTTATGTCTCAAACTACTCGCTTATCTAAAACACGCCAATTGACGTTCGCTAGCTTACTCACAGCAATTGGTATTATCATACCAATGGTTATGCCACTTAAAATTGTGATTCCTCCCGCTTCTTATACTTTGGCTAGTCATGTGGCAATTTTTATGGCCATGTTTATTTCGCCTTTTACAGCTGTTTTAGTAAGTTTAGGTACTAGTCTGGGATTTCAATTAGCTGGCTTTCCTATGATTATTGTTGCAAGAGCTGCTTCGCACGTTGTATTTGCTTTTGTTGGCGCTAAAATGCTTCAACAAAAACCGCAATGGTTAGCAACAAGTCGCAATAAATGGACGTTTTCTTTCATCATCAACTTAATTCATGCGGTTGCTGAAGTATTCGTCGTCTATGTGATCACCCAAGCTGGTTTTAGCCAAGCCAGTGAAAACTTCTTATATGTTTTAATTGTTCTAGTGGGTGGAGGAACTCTTATCCACGGCATGGTTGATTATTTCTTAAGTGATTATTTCGCTAAACAATTAGCAACACGAGCTAAAATTCCTGTCTATCCAATGGTATAGTAAATTCTATATACTAAAAGGCAAGTGGAAACACTTTGCCTTTTATTTTTTTCCTATGATACAATCAAAACAAATGCCTAGCGAGGAGGAAAATGATGAATCGCCCTGATGTTATTGTTATTGGTGGAGGCACTAGCGGAATGATGGCAGCAATCCACGCTGGCATGAATGGCGCGCGTGTGCTGTTACTTGAAAAAAATTATAAATTAGGACGCAAATTAATTCTTACCGGAGGTGGCCGCTGTAATGTCACCAATCGTTCACCTCGTGAAGTATTCATTGACCATATTCCAGGTAATGGTAAGTTTCTTTATTCTGTATTAGAACAATTTGATTCACAAGATATAATCGATTTTTTTCAAACACGAGGTGTTCGCTTAAAAGAAGAAGATCATGGGCGGATGTTTCCCATTTCGGACTCTGCGCGCACCATTCGCGACTGTTTAATTAATGAGATGAAACATTATGCCATTGAAGTAATTGCTGGTGAACCTGTTGAAGAAGTTCTGTATAATCAAGAAACAGCTTCTGTTAGAGGTGTTCAAACCAGCAAAGCGACATATACTGCCAAAGCTGTCATCTTAGCCTCAGGCGGCAAGGCCTATCCTCGCACCGGTTCGACAGGAGATGGCTATCGATGGGCCAAAGACGCTGGTCACAGTTTGACGGATTTTTATGCCACTGAAGTCCCCTTATTATCCAACGATTCCTTTGTTCAAGACAAGTCATTACAAGGTATTTCATTGAGGGACGTTAATGTCAAAGTACTAGATAAAAAAGGGAAAACAATTGTTTCCCATCAAATGGATATGATTTTTACCCACTTTGGTTATTCAGGACCAGCTATTTTAAGATGCTCCGGCCATGTCAATTTATACCTTAAAGAAAGCCAAGAAAAAATTGCGAATCTAACCATTGATCTTATCCCATATATTTCATATGAAGAGCTCAAGAAACTGGCAGAAGAACAAAGAGAAAAGCAAGTTGATAACATTCTGCGCCAATGGTTACCTGACAAACTAAATGGCTTGATTCAAAAACAAGTAGGAATCCAAGAAAAGTCAGCTTATAAGCAAGTCAACCATTCTATTCAAGAAGCGCTGTGGAAACAAGTCAAAGCTTTTCCACTCACTGTTTATGGCAGTCAACCACTTGAAAAAGGTTTTGTAACGGGTGGAGGGGTTAACTTAAAAGAAATCACCCCTCAAACCATGGCGTCTAAATTAATGAAAGGCCTCTATTTCTGTGGTGAAATCATTGACATTAATGGTTATACAGGTGGCTATAACATTACAGCTGCTTTTGCAACAGGTGCTGTTTCTGGACAACACGCAGCTTGGTTCAGTCTTTCTTCGTAAAGAGTTTATATTTTTCATTGCAATAAAAAACATCGCAGCCAAGGCTTGCGATGTTTTTGTCTTTATCTATTTTTATTCAGCACTTGTTTCTTCAGTACTCTCAGCGTCGCTATCCTTATCTTCATCTTCTAATTCAAAAGCTTTCGGATTCGATACAATTAACACGCCATTTACAACCATTGATTCAGCTGGTAAATCGTTCCATTGTCTCAATTGGTCAATACTTACTTCATACTTGTCTGCTAAAACTTCGAGTGTCTCGCCAGGAGCTACTTGATGGTAGTCTACCCATGGATTAGTGACAGCAATTTCTTCACCAATATAGACCACGTTGTCAAGTAAACCGTTCCATTCACGAAGCGCTTCAACCGAAACTTCGAATTGATTCGCTATACTTTCTAAGGAATCTTCTTCAGTCACCTTATAAATACTCGGTGCCTTTTCAGGATGGGAAAGGGTTAATTCTGTTCCTTGCTCAATTTCTTTACCTTCTTCTAATTCGCTCCATTCAATAATTTGAGCTTCTGTTACTGGGTAAACCTCTAATAAGTCTTGAATTCTTTCGTCTTCCATTAAAGTATGCTTAATTGGATAAATTTCTTCTAATGGGCGAGCTTGTTTAAAGACTGTAATCGCTTGGCTTGGATCCTTCAAGTAAAGAATATCTCCTACTTCAATCGCATCATTTAAGAGGCCGTTCCATTGGCGTAAATCATTTTCATTAATGTCATTAGCCTTTGCAATATCAGCCAATTTTTCCCCTTCAGTCACTTCATGAGTCGGCAAGTCAATACTTTCAGGATCTAGCGCCTTGGTTCTCGGATCAGTGAGTTTATCTTTATCTTTTTGTAAAGTTTTAGGTTTGCGAATATTCACTTCGCGCGGCTCCTTTTTAAGAGTCTTTGGTTTTTCATTATTAATACCTAGCCCATCGCTTTGTGGTTGAGAATCACTGGATGTATCTGGCGTGGTGGTTAATTGATTACCTGTTGAGTTATTAGAAGTTGTGTTAGTTTGACTTGGTACATAATTGGAGCCTGAGCTTGGTAAATAAATCACTTCACCAGGGTAGATCATGGTATCTGTTCGACCATTAAAAGCCATCAGTTGACGGCCAGTCATACCATAGGCTTGAGCAATAGTATCAAAGTTGTCCCCCGCCACAACCGTGTAAGCATTGGATGAGTAAGACGGTTGACTTGGACGGTTGGGATTTGTAAGATCAGTTGATCCGTTAGATGTTACTGCTAGTTTATCTCCCGGATAGATTAAATCTGAAACTAAGCCGTTCCATGCCACTAACTGATTAACAGTCACACCATATCTTAAAGCAATGGTATAAAGGCTATCACCTTTATTAACAACATACGAACCTTGATTGTTGGATCCTTGATTAGCCCCCCCAGGTGTTACAGAAGTAGTTCCTCCATCAGCTACTGCTAATAAGTCCCCTACATCAATAAAGTCGGAGGACAGCCCGTTCATAGCCTTTAACTGACTAACCGTTAAGCCGTAGGCATTAGCAATTTTATAAAGACTGTCGCCTTTTTGAACCACATAAGTGGCTGGATCTTCTTTCACTACCGGTGGCTGACTTGGTTGATCTGATGTATTTGAACCATTTAAAGCTAAACGATCACCTACATCTATATAGTTACCTGTGAGACCATTAAAAGATCGTAATTGATCGACGGATAAACCGAATTTATTTGCAATGGAATAGAGGGTATCCCCTTTTTTTACGACATAATAACCTGCCTCCTCTTGATTACTACTTTTGTCTCCTCCATCCATACTCACAATCAATTGAGTACCTATATCGATAGTTGTACTTGATAAGCCATTTAAAGCCATTAAGTCTTGTTCAGACAAACCATATTTACGAGCTATGCTATAAATCGTATCGCCTTTTTCGACCACATGGGTGGTATTGGCTGATGCTTGAGTCAAGCCCATTAAAGTGATAACAGACAAGCAAATAGCCGATTTATTGATCAGTTGTTGAATTGTTTTCTTCATCTATGAGAACCCCCTTTTTTAATAGTTTTGTTTAGTAACTATAGTATAACATGCCCCAATAAGCAGGCAAAGTTATTCTACCGGAAATCATTTTAGATTCATACTTTTGTCATTAATTATTAACACGACAGTAAGATTATCTATTCAATTTATTATTTTTTTATATGAATCCTTATGCTATATAAAATTTTATATAAGTGGCTATTTTGGTTCGCCTTTCTATTGAAATAAGAATTACTATATGGTATTTTCAACTTGTTTGATAAATATTTTTTGGTGGTGATATTCTTGTCGTTAAATTTTAAGATAAGTATTAAAGTTGCTCCGTGTCATCGTCATTATTTTGCATTTCTTCATCAAGCGCTAAGTAAAGCTCATTACCTCCCATCTCATTATTCAATTATCCCCATACTCTTATGCGACTTAAGTTCAGCCCATATCAATGTTAATACTCTAATCATTGATAGCAACGGAGATTTTTGGTACTCCAACCAATCCTTAGAACAAATTTCACACAATATACTCCAAGACCAACACCTCTTCATACCTTTTAATAGTTGTTTAGATAGCCTTCTTTGGCTCAATTTACGCTATTGCTCCTATTTTAATACACTCGAAGATCATACTAATCGACAAACGGTTATCAAATACGGCTTCTTCTACTATCAATTAAATACTGATCGTAACTTATCTTTTATCTATCCCTTATCCATTCGATACCAAGCTTTATCTTTTAATAGCAATCGCCCTTATAACCCTCCTTCTATCTACTCTTTTAATCACTTTGTAGATTTCAGCCTATAAATAGGCATAAACTTTTTAGTTAGAAAATAAAAAAACTTGATTGTCGCTACTAAACGACAATCAAGTTTTTTAAAAGAGTCCAAAGAATCTTTTTTTCTTTTTTCTTATTGATTTTGAGTGTTTAGCTTCTAACTTATGAATGGGATCTCCGTTAAAGATATCCCGAGCATTTTGTAAGAAGTAGTCGACCTTTGCCTGACCAAAATCTTGTTCTAGTTGATTAAATGCAGCTTTCATATTAAATGGTCGAAAATCCACATGGTGGACGTCAGAAGCAATAACATGTGCTAAATTAAGTTCAATCATTTCTCTTGCTGTTTTTTGAAATTTTTCACCATATAAGCCCACATAAGAAGAAGAAGTGATTTGTGATAAACATCCCATCTGAATTAAGTCATATAAATCCTCATAATTTTCAGCTAATTGATGATTTCTTTCTGGATGCGCAATTAAAGGTGTTATTCCCATATCAATTAACTGCAATAACATTTTAGGCGCAAATTCTGGGACTTTAGCAGTTGGAAATTCAATCAAATAATATTTGTCCGATCCATCTAGAGATAATAAATCACCATTATAATAATCTTCCATAAATTGCTTGGTTAAGCGTATTTCTTGACCGGGATACACTTTAACTTGTAGGCCAGCTCTTTCGTAATCAGCAGATAATTTGTCCGTAAATTTTATAACATCCTCTTTATGATTAATAAATTGACCATTACGATGGTGGGGGGTTAAAACAATATGTTGGACCCCTTCTTCTTGACCCATTTTAGCTAGGTAAATAGAATCTTCTAGCGTTTGCGCCCCATCGTCTACTCCGGGTATAAGATGTGAATGTAAATCAACAATCATTTTTATTACTCATCCTTGCTATCTTTTTCGGAATCATGTCCATAACCATAACCATAATATGAATAATAGCCTGATCCTTCTTCACGCGGAACACCATTCATAACATATCCTAAAATATTCGCATTGACATTATCTAAGATTTCTTTCGCTTGGCGTACTTCCTCACGACGAACATAGCCATAACGTAATACCATCAAAATACCATCCACACGTGTTGCTAAAATTTGTGGATCAGCCACAGCAGTAATAGGTGGCGTATCATAGATTATCAAATCAAAATATTGATTCAACTCATGCATAATGGATGTCATACGAGCTGAACCGAGTAATTCTGAAGGGTTCGGCGGAATAGGTCCACACGGCAATAAGTAAAGACCTGTTTCGGGATTATGTTGAACTACCTGATTAAATTTGACCTCAGGATTGGCAATTAAGGTTGACAGTCCTTCTTTATTATCGATTCTAAAAGTTCGATGAAGGGTTGGCTTACGCATATCCGCATCAACAATCAAAACCTTTTTCTCTGTTTGAGCCATAACAACCGCTAAGTTTGCTGAAACGGTCGACTTGCCTTCAGCCGGAATACAAGAAGAAATTAGTAAACTCTTAAGCTTCCGATCGACTTGAGCAAATTCAATATTCGTACGGATGGCACGGAATTGCTCCGCATTAATAGATTGAGGAGATGTATAAGTAATTAAAGAGATTCCAAATTCTTGATCTTTTAATAATTTACTTTCTTTTTTCTTTCGAGTATTAAACATGCTAAACCTTCTTTCTAGTCCGTTTTTGTGATTTACTACTTGCTATACGAGAACTTTTCACTTCTTTACTTGAAAGTTGATAAATATGTCCTAAATCATTCATTCCTAGACTTGCCATAAATTCATCATCTTTGACGGTTGTGTCAGAAATTTCGGATAATAAAATAATTAAGATGGCAATCGCCAGACCCATTAGGGCCCCAATAATTGAATAAATTGGCAAACTAGGAGAAACTCGGTTTGGGTTAAAGGAAGCTGGAGAAAGAATAAAAATGTTGGTATCTTCTCCCCCATAAATATCGCTGACTGTTTCTTCAAAAACTGTAATCACATTATAAAGAACATTTTGAGCAGCTTGAGGGGACTCAAGCTGAACGGAAACATAAAAAGCTTGTGAGTTTGGTGATTGTTCCACCGTAATAGCATCTTTTAAATCTCCTACCGAATAAGCCTTATTGGCATCATCGCTCACTCGATTAAGAACACTGTCACCCGTGATAATATCGCGGTAAGTATTAATCAACTGTGAGTTAGCTTGTAATTCACTGTATTGGATAGGCGATTGTCCCATTCGCTCTTCTGATTGATTCACTAAAAGCTGAGCCGTTGAGCGGTAATTAGGTGTTACAAATAAAATCATAAAAGCAATCGCCAAAATGATCCCTAAGAGAGTTAAACTAAATATTTTAAAAGCATGCTTAGTAAATAATTTCCATAAATCTTTTAAGCTAATTTCTTCTTGTTGCATGTTAACCTCCGTATTGTGTGCTATCATTAGCAAATTTTATTATCTTTTCTTTCATAATTTTAGGCTGATGAACCGCCTCTTTCAAACTTTCGACAAATTCCAAAGTCTCTTGTAGTGGAATTGGTACAACTTTTCCAACAAATATTTGATCATTTAATTGATTTTCAACAAGTTCTGATCCGGTCAATAATTCTTCATAAAGCTTCTCACCTGGTCGAATACCTGACTCTCGAATACCGATTTCTTCAACTGTATGCCCGGAAAGGAGAATCATTTTCTTGGCTAAATCAAGAATTTTAACAGGTTCCCCCATGTCAAGGATAAAAACTTCACCATCTTGGGCAAAAGTTCCAGCAAAAACAACTAATTGGCTGGCTTCTGGAATAGTCATAAAATAGCGAATCATTCTAAAATCTGTAACTAACACAGGACCTCCAGCGGCTATTTGCTTTTTAAAAGCAGGAACAACACTGCCTCGACTGCCCAGTACATTTCCAAAACGAACTGCACAATAAAGGGATGCTGACTGCTTGTTCATGCCAGTGATAATTAACTCAGCTACTCGTTTAGTCGCTCCCATAATATTAGGGGGATTGACCGCTTTATCCGTAGATATCATTACCATTTTAGACACTCTAGCTTGATCGACAGCTCGTGCGACATTGTATGTGCCCAAAATATTATTTTTATAAGCTTCGACCGGGTTAGCTTCCATTAAAGGTACGTGTTTGTGAGCAGCCGCGTGATAGATAATATCAGGTTGATATTCTTTAAATATTTCTAATAGACGGTCATAGTCTTGGATATCCGCAATAACCGGAATATATTGAATCATACGTTCGTTATAAGTTTTAATCATCTCATGATAGATAAGATAGATAGAGTTCTCCCCATGCCCTAATAAAATAACTTTTGCTGGATTATGTTTAGAAATTTGACGGGTTATTTCAGATCCGATAGACCCTCCTGCTCCCGTTATTAGAATGGTTTTCCCTTCTAATTCCTTTCTCATAGCAGTTTCGTCTAGTTCGATTTCCTGACGGCCCAAAAGGTCTGAAATCTTAATTTCACGCATGGATTCTTTTGGTTGATGGATTCCTAATAAAACGTCTTCAACTTTTGGCATATTATAAACGCGCACACCTAATTCGTTACAATAACGAAGTATTTCTTCATATTTTTCTGGTTTCAGGGAAGGAATAGCAATGACAGCTTTTACGATATTGTACTGCTTAGTTAATTCCGTAAGTTGTTCTAAGCCCCCTACTACCTCGACGCCTCCTATATTCATACCAATTTTAGAGTGGTCTTCATCTAGGATAGCAACCACTTTTTCGTTTCTTGGATGACGTTGGTAAGCATTCATAAAAAGTGATCCACCGTCTCCTGCTCCAATTAATACAATATTTTCTCTGTTTTTGTTATCGATATTAGTGACTCTGTTTTTAGTGTGATAAATATATTGCCATAATATTCGTAAAGCACTGATTGCAACCCCTGCTAGACCTGCTACTATAATTAAATAGCGAAAAGAGAGCCATTTAAGCACTATAGATAAAACCAACCCAGAAATTAAATTGGCAAAAATAACAATTAAAAATAAAAGCGAAAAGTCGACCATAGTCGCATAGCGCTTTATACGTGAATCGACTTTAAAATGCTTAGAGACTGCATAATATAAACCAAAGGACAATAATAAATGTCCCACATAAAACTGCATTGGGACTTTGAATATACCTAAAAAAATGACTAAAGCAACAATTGTTGCTAGACAAAAAGCTAAAAGGTCACTGACTGCCCATATCAATCGTTTGTGGGCAAAAGGTAGGTTTTCTACCCATTGAACGAAACGAAGTGATAACGTCTCTTGGTTTCTTAACATGCTTTCATTCCTCACTATAATCTATTAGCTATATAGAACATTATCTTTCTCTAGTACGTCCTAATTTTGATAGCCATATTATCTCTATCATTTTACCTATATTATTAGGCACTTTCAATGTGTTTAAGGACAAATTTCATTAAAACTATCTAATTATAGTCAGGAAAATAAAAAGAGCAAACGATTTAAGGTTAAAACCACCTTAAATCGTTTGCCTAATCAATTTATTTAATTGACTTACATCATACCCATACCTGGTTGGGCAGGCATTTCAGGTTCGTCTTTAGGAATTTCAGCTACGACAGCTTCAGTTGTTAATAATAAAGCGGCTACTGATGCAGCATTTTGTAAGGCTGAACGAGTTACCTTAGTTGGATCAACAATACCAGATTGAATCATATCTTCAAACTGATCTGTTGTTGCATTATAGCCTGTTCCTTCTTTTGAAGAAATAATTTTATTGACGATCACTGAGCCTTCACGACCTGCATTTTCAGCAATTTGACGAACAGGTTCTTCTAAAGCACGAACCACAATCTTCACCCCAGTTGCTTCATCATCAGTTTCTGTTTCTGTGGCAGCTACTTGATCTTTAATGATTAAGTAAGCTGCTCCTCCACCCGCTACGATTCCTTCTTCAACAGCAGCGCGAGTGGCATTTAATGCGTCTTCAATACGTAATTTAACTTCTTTTTGTTCGGTTTCAGTTGCTGCTCCGACTTTAATGACTGCTACACCACCAGCTAATTTCGCTAAACGTTCTTGTAATTTTTCTTTGTCATAGCTTGAAGTAGTTTCTTCTGCTTGGTGACGAATTAAAGCTACACGTTCTTTAATAGCTTCGGATGAACCAGCACCTTCAACAATCGTTGTGTCATCTTTAGTCACAGTCACTTTTCCAGCTGAACCTAAGTGGTCGATGGTTGCATCTTTTAATTCAAAGCCTAATTCTTCAGAAATTACAGTAGCTCCAGTAAGAATCGCAACATCTTCTAACATCGCTTTACGACGGTCTCCAAATCCTGGTGCTTTAACTGCAGCTACATTTAAAGTTCCGCGTAATTTATTTAAAACTAAAGTTGGTAAAGCTTCCCCTTCAACATCTTCAGCAATAATCAATAACGGACGGCCAGATTGCATTACTGCTTCTAATACTGGAAGCGCATCTTGAATGTTAGAAATCTTGCGGTCTGTAATTAAGATATATGGATTTTCTAAATCTGAAATCATTTTTTCATTATCGGTTACCATATATTGTGATAAGTAACCACGATCGAATTGCATACCTTCTACAACTGATAATTCAGTCTCAATGGTTTGAGAATCTTCAATAGTGATTACACCATCGTTGCCGACTTTTTCCATAGCATCAGCAATCAATTCGCCAACCTTTTGGTCTCCTGATGATACAGCTGCTACTTGTGCAATCGCTTCTTTAGAAGATACAGGTTGTGATAATTCTTCTAAAGCTGCTACAGCTGTCTTAGTTGCTTTATCAATTCCACGACGAATACCAACTGGGTTAGCACCTGCTGTAACGTTCTTCATTCCTTCACGTGCAATTGCTTGAGTTAAAACAGTGGCAGTCGTTGTTCCGTCTCCAGCTATATCATTGGTTTTTGAAGCTACTTCTTGCACTAATTGAGCACCCATATTTTCATAACGGTCTTCCAATTCTATTTCACGCGCAATGGTTACCCCGTCGTTTGTAATAAGTGGAGAACCGTAAGTCTTATCTAAGACAACGTTACGTCCCTTAGGGCCCATTGTTGTTTTAACCGTATCTGCTAATAAGTCTACCCCGCGCAATAAAGCTGCACGTGCGTCTTCTGAGAATTTCAATTCTTTTGCCATTTATACCGCTCCTTTATATCTTTTTCTATTGAGTTCTTTATTAAATATCTTTTATTCAATAATTGCTAAAGCTTCTTTTAATTCGATAATAATAAATTTTTCACCTTGGTCTTCAATCTCGGTCGCTGAATAAGATTTATAGATAACTTGATCGCCAACTTTAATTCCGTCTTCTGATTCTATTTCAGGACCAACCGATACTACTTCACCAATTTGTTGTTTTTCTTGAGCAGAGCTAGGTAACACAAAGCCGCTTGCTGTTGTTTCTTCGACTTCCTTTGGTTTTAGAACAATACGTTTTGCTAAAGGTTTCAACATGAAAATCCCTCCAAATTTTATTATTTAGCACTCTGTTGATATAAGTGCTAATCACAATTAATATATTAGACCATCTTTGATTAAAAAGCAAGAAATAGATATAAAAATCTCATTATTTTTTCCTAAAACCATAAAAAAACTTCTCACTATAAATAGTAAGAAGTCCAATCATTTTCTATTCTCTTGCTAACTGATCAGCAATTTCTTCTTGGTTAATGAAATAAATCAAGGTCTGCAGTTCATTGGTTAAATCAACATTTTGTACGCGAACACTTTCAGGTACTTCAAAACGTAATGGGGTAAAGTTCAAAACTCCCTTTATACCAGCAGCTATTAATCGTTCCATTATTTCGTCTGCATATTCTTGAGGAACAGTTAAGATAGCCACATCGATTGCTTGGATTTCTAATTGCTCTTCTAACTCATCAATCGAATAGATAGGAATGCCCGAATGGACAGTTCCAATCAAATCAGGATTGACATCAAAACCGGCACCAATTCTGACATTATTAGATTTTCTAAAGTTATAGTTTAATAAGGCATTCCCTAATGATCCAACTCCGATCAAGGCAGTGGTTGTTAGACGATCTTGATTGAGTGTCTTCCCAAAAAACTGAAGCAAATATTCCACATCATAACCATAGCCTCTTTTCCCAAGGGCTCCAAAATAAGAAAAATCACGCCGAATGGTCGCACTGTCAACTTTAACAGCATCACTGAGTTCGGTTGATGAAATGCGCGTCTTACCAGCATTGTATAAGTATCGCAAATAACGATGATAAATTGGCAAACGCTTGGCCGTCGCTCGTGGGATTTCTTTCACCATTCTACTTCCTCCGTTCATCCTAACTTTCACTTGTTTGTGTGTTTTCTCACAATTTGATAAGTCTAGTATATCATCAAACGAAGATAATGCCAATCAGTAGAGAGTCTTTTTTAAAAAAAATTCACAAACTTTTTAAAAAGCCAGTTGAATCGAAACTAGTGAGAGTTTAATAAGCGTGCTATAATGGGAGAGATTGAACAAAGGGGGATGGCCCGTGATTTTACTACAAGCAAACAATATCAGTCGTCGTTTTGCCGATGTGACTTTATACGAAGACGTTAACTTTTCGATTCAAGAACGTGACCGAATTGCATTGGTCGGACGTAATGGAACGGGTAAGTCGACTCTAATTAAACAAATCATTGGTGATGAACCCATCAATGATGGTCAATTTAGTCGTGCTAAAAAGCTAAACATCGGTTACTTAGAACAACATATAGCAGTAGATTCTCTTTTAACTGTTTGGGATGAAATGCTGTCTCTTTTTTCTAAAAAATTAGTTATGAGAGACCAAGCCCAAGAAATTGCTGACAAACTAGCGAATCTAGCTGATCAAGGTGATACTCAATCTATTTTATATCAAGAGACCTTGGCCCAATATGATCAAATTCAAATGGAATTACAAGCAAAAAATGTCTATCAAATCGAATCTACTATTCGAACTGTTCTTCATGGGTTTGGTTTTTATCCGGAGGATTATGATCAACCTATTCAAAGTCTATCCGGAGGCCAAAAGACTCGTATCGCCTTAGCCAGACTCTTATTACAAGACTATGACTTATTAATTCTGGATGAGCCTACCAACCATTTAGACATGCAGACTTTAAGCTGGTTAGAAAAGTTTTTAACCACCTATCAAGGCGCACTTTTAATCGTTTCTCACGATCGCTATTTTTTAGATAAAGTCGCAACTCAAATCTATGAAATTCGCGACCACCATCTACATCATTATCAAGGTAATTATTCTTTTTATGTCCAAGAAAAAGCAGCTCGCATGGAACACGCTCAAAAACAATATCTCAAACAGCAAGCTGAGATTAATCGTTTAGAAGAATTTGTCCAAAAAAACATTGCCCGTGCTTCCACTACTAAAAGAGCCCAAAGCCGACGCAAACAGTTAGAAAAGATGGACCGCATTGAAGCACCTAAACAAGATGCTAAGGCTCCTCGTATTCAATTTTCAATTGCCAAAGAATCGGGTGAAAAAGTTATTCAGGCAGAAAATTTGAGTATTGGTTATTCTCCTACAGATGTTCTTTGTCAAAACATCAACCTTGACCTGACCAAGCAAAATGCTATCGCTATTGTTGGTCCTAATGGAATTGGGAAAACGACTCTTCTAAAAACTCTTTTAGGCTATCTTCCAGTTATCGATGGTACAATTAAGAAGGGAACCAATGTCCAAATTGGCTACTACGACCAAAACGTCAACCATCTGTCTGGCGACGTTACCGTACTCGAGACCCTTTGGCGTGCTCATGATACAACAGATGAGTGGAAAATCCGTTCCATTTTAGGCTCTTTTCTTTTTAGTGGAGAAACGGTGGAAAAGAAAGTCAGTCTGCTCAGTGGTGGTGAAAAAGCTCGTTTAGCCTTAGCTCTTTTAGCGGCTGATCACGATAATACCCTATTGTTGGATGAGCCAACCAACCACTTAGATATTGATTCGAAAGAAGTCTTAGAAGAAGCACTCATTAACTTTAACGGAACGCTGCTATTTGTTTCTCATGATCGTTACTTTATTAATCGGATTGCTACTCATGTTTTAGAAATAGCTGCTGACAAGAGCCAGCTTTATCTTGGCGATTATGATTACTATTTAGCTAAAAAAGAAGAATTTGAAGCCTTTGAAGCAGCTGAGGAAAATAAGAATGGGCAAAAAGAAGAACTTATCTCTGCTGGTCAGCTGTCTTATGAAGAAAATAAAAAAATAAAAAGTGAACTAAGAAGACTACAGAAATTAGCAGACGAAGCTTGGACTGATAACGAAGCTCTTGAAGAAATGATCGAAAAAGATAAAGAAATGATGCTTGAAGCAGCAAATGCTAACGATCATCAAGCATTAATTGCTATTGATCAGAAAATAAAAGAAAAGCAAGAAACTAGTAATCAGTTAGTTACACAATGGGAAGAATACAGTCTGGCTATTGAAGACTATCTTGAAAAATACCCCGATTTAAAATAAATTTAAAAACACACACTGAAAATTTCAGTGTGTGTGTTCTTTATAGAGTCATACCTGGTCTGGCATTGGCTGCTAAATCCGTATATTCTTCCTTTAATAACTTTGGATAGGCAGCTGCTCCAATCATGGCTGCATTATCTCCGCATAATGCTAAAGGTGGAATTAAAAGTTCTACATTAGGGTAGTGAGCTTCAAACAGGCTTTGTATGCTTGCTCTCAATTCACTATTGGCGGCTACTCCGCCGGCTAAAACAAATTGCTTAATCTCTGGACGATTTTCCAAAGCCTTGCTAACTTTTCCCGTTAAAACATCCACACAGGCACGTTGAAAACTCGCTGCTAAATCAACTGGCTGGATGCTTTCTCCTCTTTGGTTAGCGTTGTGAACCAGGTTCATCACCGCACTCTTCATACCTGAAAATGAAAAATCTAAGTTATTCTCATTTAACATGGCACGAGGGATTGAATAAATTTCTGGGTTTCCTTCTTTAGCCATTTGATCAAGATACTTACCTGCTGGATAAGGTAAGTCTAGCAAGCGGCCTACCTTATCATAAGCCTCTCCTACCGCATCATCTTGCGTTTCACCAATGACTTGATAATTATTCGCCGACTTCATAACCACCAACTCAGTATGTCCACCACTGACAATTAAAGCCATTAATGGAAACTCTAAGTTTTTAATAAAGCGGCTGGCATAAATATGTCCAGCTAAATGGTTGACAGCAATTAAAGGCTTTTTATATAAATAGGACAATGTCTTAGCTGCAGTAACTCCAATTAATAGAGGGCCAACTAGCCCAGGACCTTGGGTCACTGCGATCGCATCTACCTGATCAATCGATTCTAGTTGGGCTTCTTCTAATGCTAACTTCAAAACTTGACTGATTTGTTCGACATGGTGACGACTAGCTACCTCAGGGACAACACCGCCAAATCGCATATGACTCTTTACCTGGGAGGCAACAATATTCGCTTTAATATGACAGCCATTTTCTATCAAGGCTACACTCGTCTCATCACAAGACGATTCAATGGCTAATATTAAATTTTCTTCTTGCATTGGCTATTCCTCCTACTCAAATGTTAACTGCATAACCCAGCCATCTTCAACCGGATCATGATAATAGTTAGGCCGTTCATCAATTATCTTAAATCCCACTGCTTGATATACGGCAATAGCCACCTGATTACTGACTCGAACTTCCAAGTTAACTTTTTCTACTTTATTTTCTTGAAATTGATCTAGAAGAGCTCTTAAAAAAGCTTTTCCCCTCCCTTTGCCTCTGTATAGAGGACCAACCCAAAAATAATGTATGTTTGCTTCTTCAAAAAGGACTTGTCCGCCACAACAAGCCACTAACTCTTGGGCGTCGGTCCAAATCCATAATCTAGCATAAGGACTCTGCCATTCTTGAATGGTGGCATCCGCTGACCAATTAAAACTTTGAGCAATGGCTAAGATTTGCTGAAGTAAAGCAGGTTCTTTATCTGCTTTTGCGATTTCTTTAAGCATCATTTCTTTATCTCCTTACAAATGACAGCGGAGAAAGAGAGCCGTTTCGCCATTATCTTCATAGTAGAAAGGTTTTTTGTTCTCAAGGACAAAGCCTTGTTGATAATAGATTTTTTGGGCATGCGTATTGCTTTCTCTTACTTCTAAAGTTACCGACTTTCTATCCAATTCACGACTGATTTGAAGCCAAATCTTTAATAAATAAGAACCCAAACCGTGTGATTGCCACTCAGGATCAATGACTAATTGGCTAATATGGGTATTATTAATTAAACACCTACCCGTAATCATTCCAATAATTTTTGACTTATCAGTTGCTAAGTCTTTTGCTTCAATAACTAAGTATAAAATCTGTGGATTTTTATGCCAATCCCTTTCAAAATCAGATAAATCCCAAGCAATATAACCTGCGTAACCTTTTTGCTCTAACTGCACTAAAGCTTGTAAGTCAGTCTTTTTGGCTAATCTTACTCTGCATTGGATGTTTTTTTGTTTTTTTTGCCTTATTAGCGCTAAAGAATCAATATAAGGGCTAATTTGAGTCATTGCTTTATGTCTTACTTTAGTTTCCTCTTTAAAAGGATTAAATACTCGTTTCATTAGTTTGCTCAACATAACTTTCATTCTTTTCTTGGATTTGATTAGTTTGTTTGGCTGCCCATTCTTGTTCTGCTAAAGTCAAATGTGCATAGAAAGGCTCAAAAATATCTACATCTTCAACATGCTTTCGTTCAATGTAAGGCACTTTACCAACCTTTGGCCAAGCATATTGACCTGTTACAAATCGATGCTGAATACTTTGCTGAGAAAGACTTTCTTTAACAAAATTAGTAAGATTATTTTCATGGGCACTCAGGAATATTAACTGCTTAAGGTCTGTCTCGTTAAATTGTGGCAAGAGTTTCTCTTGAATCCAATCTTGCCAGTCAACATGATCATCTTTAATTTTATTTTTCAATAAACCATCTTGCCAGTGATAGGCCGCTGTGTAGGCTGTCCCTCTTCGCGCATCCATAATAGGAATAATCCAAGATTTCCCACCATCATCGGCCACTTGACCTGCCATAATCGCTAGACTGGAAAAACTCTCTAAATGACTTTTTTTGGTGGAAGTCCAAACCTTCGCCATTGTTGCTCCAATCCTCAAGCCTGTATATGAACCAGGACCTCTCCCTAACCAAATTTGGTCAATGGTTTCCCTCTCCCACTTAACAGCAAGTAATAGCTGTTCCACCAAGGGTAGAAGGAAGGCCCCGTGTTGCTTGGAGACATTCGAATTGACTTCGATGATCAATTGATCCTCTTCAAAAAGAGCTAGAGATAAAACATCGGATGAGGTATCTAATGCTAAACTTCTCATCATGGTCTCCTTTCAACCTATTGGTTATTTTTTAATACGCTCTTGCAATCCAAACGGTTTCTTTAGCTGGCTTCCCAGATACAAGGCATTTATCTTTCTTAACCAGAGCATTTTCACCTGCAAAATAATTTTCAAACGGTAAATTACGTGTTGTAAAGCCTGTTAATTCCTTAATCTTAGCTTCTGATTCCTCACTACCATCCCAGCCAACTAATACCCAACCTGGGGTTTCATTGGCTGCCTTTTTATTTTCAATATGGTCAATCAATTCATCTAGAGTATCAATATGAGTATACATATTGGCCTGATTGCGTTGGCGAGCTTTTTCTAAAAGACGATTTTGCATTAAGGCTAAAGCTTGATGAACTTGTTCAGCCAAGCCATCCATTGTGATGGCATTTTTTTCATCTTCATCTCTGGCTTTCATAATCACTTGATTATTTTCAATGTCTCTTGGACCCACTTCTATACGAATAGCCGCTCCACGCAACTCCCACTCATTAAACTTATAACCTGCTGAGTTATCTGAATCATCAATATAAGTTCTAACACCTGCTGCTTTTAATTGAGCGTCTAAGTCTTTTACTTTTTCAAGCACTTGGTCTAATTTTTTCTTAGGTCCAACGGGAATGAAAACAACCTGCTGAGGAGCTATGGCTGGTGGTAGAACCAATCCTTGATCATCTGAATGGGTCATAATCATTGAACCGATTAAGCGGGTCGAAACACCCCAAGAAGTGGTATGGGCATAAACGTGCTCATTATCTTTATTTAAATAACGAATATTAAAAGCTTCTGCAAATTTAGTTCCCATATAATGAGAAGTTCCTGCTTGCACAGCTTTACCATCTTGCATCATGGCTTCAACTGAAAATGTTTGCACCGCTCCAGCAAAGCGCTCCGAAGGAGTCTTCTCACCTTTGAAGACCGGTACTGCTAATAATTCTTCTAATAATTCAGCATAGATTTCTAGCATACGCATGGTTCTATGACGAGCATCTTCCTCATCAGCATGAGCAGTATGTCCTTCCTGCCATAAAAACTCAGAAGTTCTTAAAAAAGGCAAAGTGCGTTTTTCCCAACGGAAAACATTGGCCCACTGATTAATTTCATAAGGTAAATCACGGTAGGAATTAATCCAATTAGAAAACGCATCGCCTATCATGGTTTCTGAAGTCGGTCTTAAGGCCAACCTTTCTTCCAAAACTTCACCAGCTGCTTCAGTTACCCATGGCAGTTCTGGACTAAATCCTTCAATATGATCTTTTTCACGAGTAAAGAAAGACTCAGGAATAAGCATTGGGAAGTAGGCATTGCGAATACCTTCTTCTTTTAAACGCTTATTAAAATATTCTTGAATATGTTCCCAGATTTCATAACCATTTGGTTTAAAGATTATACAGCCTCTGACTGGTGAATAATCCATTAAATCTGCTTGTTGAATTGTTTGTAAATACCATTTCGAAAAATCTTCTTTACGAGTAACCATTATTTTCCTCCTATAAATAAAAAATAACTGCCTTCATCCTATCAAGGACGAAGCACAGTCAGTCTCCGCGGTACCACCTTATTTGCATCTTAAAAATGCCCACTCAAGGCGATAAAGGAGCCACCTGATTTCAATAAGATAGTAGGTTCATTTGCTGAGTGGGGAGACACTTCCATCCTCTGCCTCTTGCTGGGGACCATCTACAAATTACTAGTCTATTTTCACTTCTTATTATAAAGAATCAAGGAATAAAAACAAGCCTAAGTTATTCTAAAACAATAGCATCACCTTGAAAATTGAGATCGTAATCAGGCAATTTACCAAAATTCTTTAGTGGCCAATAAATAAAAGTAGCTTTACCAATTACCGAATCAGAGTCTATCAAGCCAAAAGTTCGTCCATCAACAGAATTTTGCCGATTATCCCCCATTACAAAAAACTTGCCTTCAGGAACTGCATCTTCACCTGTATATTTATACATTTCAAAATCTTCGGTAAAGTTTCCACCACCATTCGCTTGATACTCTTGCGCCTTTTCATCTAAGTAAAACTCATCCACCCTCTGTCCATTAATTATCAGCTGATCATCTTGATAAGCAATTTTATCGCCAGGAACTCCAATCACACGCTTCACATAAAGCTTGGGTTCTTTACCGGGTAGTGGATTAGGTTGAGGGAAAATCACAACATCAAAACGCTCGATATCTGATAGTTTCCACATCCAAACCTTTTCGCCATCTTCCAAAGTATGTTCCATTGAGGAACCATCTACCGAAAAGGGTTGTGCAACATAATGATAAAAGGTAAATAATACAGCTAACCAAATAGCCATATACATTAACCAAGAAAAAATCTCTTTAAAAAATCGTTTTGTCTTCTCCATAAGTCACCTCTAAACTTTCTGTTTCTTATTTTATAACTTTTCCACCAAAAATGCATCTTGTATTGGTATTCTTGTAAAAAAATATGCTATTATGATTTTAATTCGAAAATTATGAATTAAGTGTGTTATTTGAGCTGTTTTATTTTATTTGACATTCAAAAATGTTAAAATAAGTTTAATTACTTTGTTGATAATATTGGAGGAATAAATAATGAATCGTAAACCTAACCCTGGCCCTTCGCGTAGCCGGATGCACCAAAAAAGAAAACGTCGTTTTTCTTTTTCAACCCTTATCGGTGTTCTATTAATTATTGTGGCACTAGGGCTTTTATTAGTGAACCCCTTAAAGAACTACCTCATTCAAAATAAAACCAATGATATTCAAATTTCTAATATGACTCGTGATCAAATTCTAGCTAACCAACAAAAAGATGTCACTTTTGACTTCGAGGATATTCAACAAGTAGATCCTTTTACCGTTATTTCTAGTAGTGTGAATCCTAAGGACCTACCCGTTATTGGCGGAATTTCAATCCCTGAATTAAAGATTAACTTACCAATTAATAAAGGAACATCTAATGAAGGCATGTTCTTCGGAGCAGGAACGCTCTCGGCTGATCAAAAAATGGGTGAATCCAATTATGCCCTAGCTAGCCATCACATGTATGATCAATCTTTACTTTTTTCTCCACTTAAAGACGCAAAAAAAGGACAGAAAATTTATATGACTGATTTAGATAATATCTATGTTTATGAAATTTCTTCCATTTTAGTAGTAGACCCTTCAGCCGTTGAAGTGCTAAACCCTTCATCTGAACCAATTGTTACCTTGGTTACTTGTACTCAGGATTTTGTTAACCGAATCATCGTGCAAGGAAAACTAAAGGAAAAAGTTCCAATTGACGATGCAAGTAATGAAATGATGAACGCTTTTAAAATTGAAAGAAAAATAGCTAACAATACTTAAGCAATAATTAAACTGCCTATTCACTTTATAAATGGAGTGAGCAGGCAGTTTTTATTAATTAGAATCTAAGTCCATTGCTAAATCGATGGCTAAAATAGTTGCTAAAACCAAAACTGTATCTACACTTTCAGCTAGGATGTCCATTTCAAAGGTATCTGACCAAGAAAGAAACTTTTTCTTTATACGAGCTATTGGCTGTCTTTTAGAGTCTTTAATCATGTAATCATGTTGAAAAATACTGCCATCAACTACCCAATCTACCCCTTTTACCACATACTGAGGCTTAAAGAAGGTAAATTTTTTATGAATTCGACAAAAGAATTTACCCTCTTGGATGACATCGACTGTCGGTAAAAGTGATAAAACTTTTTGATTAACTTCACATAAAACTTTTCCTGATTAAACATCAAGAATTTTTGTTTTTCGACCGATTGAAATTAATTTACTATCTACTCGATATATTGGGCTTTTATTTTGATCATAAATATCAAAATCTTGTTTAAATGACCACATTTTTTGTTTCATATAAAGCTTCATAAAATCCCTCCTCCTATTCTTATTTTATCACACGGACCTAGTTCTGCTCACCTAATTAGACATAATCAAAAAAAACAGTAGGTCTTTTGAGACCTACTGAATCTTTCTGCTCTAAGTAAAAATAATTAATTTAAGTATACAGTTGAACCGGTTTCTAAATATAAAACATGTTCACAGATATTGGTAATATAATCACCTATACGTTCTAAACTAGATACTAAATCAATCGTAAAGATTCCTGCTGGAATACAATCTTCGTTGGTAGCCATTCTTAAAGTAACTTCTTCAAAAACAAGATCATACTGTTTGTCAATTTGGCTATCCATAAGGGCAATCTGACTAGCCTCTTGAATATCACCATTTTCGATGATACCTGCTAATGGTTCAAACATTAACTGTAAACGTTCTACCATTTGATTCACAATAATCATCACGTCTTGATAATTTGAAAAATCAGGCTTATTTCGCTTGATACGTTTAGCAATTGTAGTAGTATGTTCTGCAATACGCTTCAGTTCAACACTAGTATTTAGCAATGCAAATATGTAACGAAGATCTGCTGCAACGGGTTGCTGTAAAGCGACTATAAGATAGGCATCTTTTTCTAATTCAACAGATAATTCATTAATTTTCTCATTCATTTCAAGCGTTGAAACTGCAAGCTCATTATCTGAGGCAATAACTGCTTGATGGGTGTTATCAAAAATACTTTGCGTTAAATCAAACATTTGGTTAATTTTTTTAAACAAACCTTGTAATTCTTGTATATAAATTTTCCGCATATTTTGTCCTCCCTTCTAGAATTTATTTTATCATCTACTTATTATAACAACATTGTAAGCGCTTGTCAAACTGCCTAGATTGTTTTTAAAATAAAAAGTTCTCACCATTAATTATAGCGAGAACTTTAATTATCAATTAGTTATTAAATGAGACATGTACATGGTCATAATGGTTTTGTGTCACACTACCACGATCTCCCATTTGTTGCCATTGGCCGCCTGTCCAATGGCCATAGATTTGTTGTTTCCAGATAACATAAGCGATATTACTATTACCCATATTAGCTACTGCATCTGCAGCGATTTGGTCGCCTAATGCTGAACCTACGGGCACCATAAAGTCAACAGCTAATCCTTTACCATGGTCTCCGCTATCTCCAGGTCTTAGCCCGTATGCAGCAACTCCATATTGATTAGCAATTCGACTACCATAATTAGCCGCTGATTGTGATACACCAGCTAAGGTCGATGGTGTCGTATAATCATTACTTACTTCTTCAATGACTTCCTCTACAACTTTCTCAGTAACAGGCACTTCTTCTACTATTACTACTTCTTCAGTGACCTCTTGAATAGCTGTTGTTGTTTTTGTCAACTCTTCTGACGCTAGTGGTTGTTCAACTTCCTCAATAACACTTTCTATTTCAACAGCACTAGATTGTGTTGTCTCAACTTCAAGCTCTTCAGCTTCAATAACTTCCTCTTCACTTACAGGGTTTACTGTAACTTCTCCAGTAGTTGAAACTTCCTCAATAGTCCTGTCCACGACTTCGTCAGTTAAGACTTCTTCTACTAGAGGGAGCTCGTTTAATAACTCTTCAGATGATTCAGCAACTTCTTCTAATTGGACTGTTTCTTCAGCTATTGCTAACTCTTCTTCCACTTCAAAATCATCTGCTTCATTGACATTTAAAATGATCTCTTCAACTACAACTTCTTCTTCAAGAACAACTGCTTGATCTTCAGTTTCAACTTCTGGAGTTAGACTGACTGGAATGTCCATTTCAAATGTTTCCCCAGCGGATGTTTCAACGTTTAACTTTTCAGCTTTATGATTAATATCATATTGAGCGACTAGTTTTGTTTCTGGGTAAATAAGGTTAACATTTTCAATTTGGTTAGCTTCAGCAAGAAAAGCTAAATCAATATCCATCGCTTCAGCAATTGCTCCAAGGGTGTCTCCATATTTAACAATGTAAGTCATTTGATTATCTTCATCTACCATTAGTTCAGCACTTATTTCTTCAACCGTGCGCGCATTCCAATTCTGAGCAGATGTAATCGCCACAGGCGTAAGCATCAGCATTAGAGAAGCACCTAAACTCACTTTCTTATTAAATTTCATTTATATACACCTCAATAGTTTATTTTCTTAAGTAATTGTAGTTTAAATCAACTACTTTTCTTAAACAAGCTTTGAACAATCAAATCAAAGAATTGATTTGGATCTGTAACCTCTCAAACATATTAGGCCGTTTTATGTAATCTGTTTGTAAAATTTCACCTTTCTTTCAAATTTTTATGCTAGAATTATTTCAACAAATCAATAAAGGAGGGTTATTATGGCTAGAATTAAATCGTTTGATGGTATTAAAGGAATTGCAATTCTTTTTATTATTCTCTATCATTTATGGCCAACTATTTTCCCCGGTGGATTTTTGGCAGTCAATCTTTTTCTCGTTTTAGGAGGTTATTTTTTAACTATAAAACTTTACCAAGATAAAAGGGTAGAGTCTTGGCAATCATTATTCTTTCTTTTCAAAAAAACAGTCCAACGCTTGTTCTTTCCGATGATGTGGTTAATTATATTAATTTTATTTTTCCTTCAAATTTTTAACCCTCTCATACTTAAGTCTATGCGCAACGAACTGTTTGCTAGTCTCCTTTTTGCCAATAATTACTTTCAAATTCTAAACGGTCGCTCTTACTTTACGGATATGGCTGTAACTTCTTATTTAACACACTTATGGTATGTAGCCGTTTATCTCCAATCCTTTTTAATAACTGGACTCTTAGTCTTCTTAAGCAAAAAAATAAAAGTACCTGCTATCTATTTAGGCCTATTTTGGCTCTTTATCTTTAGTCTATGTACTTTCTTAACTGCAAATGGTTATTCCTATCAAAAGGATCCCTCAAACATTTATTATAGTTTTCAAACGCGGTATGCTTCTTTTGCGATAGGGATAGCGACTTATTACCTTATTCTAGTAATCCAAGAAACAGTTGAAGAACTTCAAAGACGACAATTAAGGATCCATTACTTCTTTATCGTGATAATAGCTCTAATTCTATTGCTTATTCAGTTTCTTTCTCAATCCGATCAAGAAGCAGCAGGCTATTTATTAGGACTTCCTTATTCTAATTTATTTACTGCCCTATTTATTTTAGGTGCTGGGCAGAAATTCATCGTTTTTGAAAAGTTATTAGGTAACAAAATTTTCACTTGGTTAGGTAGAAGATCTTATAGTATATATCTTTGCTATTATCCTTTATTAGTTGTCACTTTTAGTTTTCAACGTTTATTTGCTAATCACATGAATATTTTAAAATTAATCGGCCTATGCTCAATTATCCTTTTTTCTTCTATTTTTTATTATATTTTTGAGTCTAATCGTTTCCATATACTCTTCTCAAACAAAATCAGCCTAAGAAGGAAGCTCTACTGGGTTAAAAGATATTTACATTTCCCAAATAGCAACAAAAAAGATTTTGCCTTTGCAACAAGCTATCTTTTTTTAATAATTTTTAGTTTGATTGGCCTGCTTCGAAGTGATAATCATATACCACTAGCTTTATTTGATCTCCAATATGGAATCTACGCTACCAATCCCAATCCATTTAGTCCTTATTATAAAGTGGATCAGTCATTTAAAAAATCTCAAAAACGTTTAAATGATTTTGATCAACTAGCAGCTAGTAATTTTTCATATTCCATCAACCAAACAACACTAGCGGATAAAGTCATACAATCTATCCAAAAGGACTCTATCTTAAATCAGATTGCCAGTCTTTCTCAAGAAAAAAGACAAAGATTCGAAGAAATTCAACAGCAATTTCCTAAGCTGGCAACTATCCTCAGCCCGCAAGAAATACTCTATGCTAATGACCTTCCAGTCACATTATTCGGTGATTCAGTGGCTCAATTTATTGGAGCTAATATTAACACATTTTTTGATCAGGCTAATGCATTTGGTTATGTTAGTTTAAACATTTGGACATCTTACGATAAATTCCAAGCGCTTATAGACCAGGGTTTAGTGAAGGAAAACTTAGTCGTTAACTTAGGAACTAACGGGGGGTTGGATGTCCCGGCCGTTGAAAAATTGATAAAGATGGCTGGTGAGCGAGAAATATACTTAGTTAACTCAAACTCTGACATCGAATTTTTAGATCAAATTGATCAAGTGATTCAAACACTTACTCAAAAATACTCTAATGTTCATTTAGTTGATTGGCGAGCTATCTCAACAGGTCATCCGGAATATTTTCGAGAAGACGCTATTCACCCAAGTGTGGAAGGTGCGGAGTTTTATCTTTTAGAATTGGCTAAAACAGTCTATCAAAATCGTCTTTAATACATTCAACCTCAGATGGAAACTAGCCATCTGAGGTTTTTTGTACTTATTTATGATAGGCATGATTGTTTAAAATGCGGAAAGCTCGATAGATTTGTTCAATTAAAACTAGTCGTATCAACTGATGAGGAAGCGTTATTCTACCAAATGAGATAGCTTTATCACTTGTTTTTTTTAATCGTTCAGCCAATCCTAAAGACCCGCCAATAATAAAACTAATGTGCGAGTGTCCATAAGTAGCAAATTGATTGATTGATTCAGCTAAATCCTCTGATGATATTAAGTCTCCCTCAATAGCTAAAACAAAAACTTTACTTTGTTTATTTAATTTCTTCTCTATGCGCTCAGCCTCTTGTTCTAAAAGCCGTTCAACCTCCGTGTCAGTCATTTGCTCTTTAGTTGATTCATCGGCTACTTCATGAATTGAAACCTTTGCATAAGCTGACAATCTTTTGAGATATTCAGACATTCCTGCTTTAATGTATTTTTCTTTGACTTTGCCCACACAGATTATATCAACACGTATCATTCCTTACTCCTTTCATTAGGTGGATAACTGTTAATAAAACAAAGACTTATCCACAGTTTATTTTAAATGCTGTGGATAAGCCTGTATATTTGTGGATAAACTAGTAAGGAACTGCACTATTCGATTCTTCAGACTCTTCTTCGGATGGGAAAGGCTGAATTTCTGTCGGGTTTTCAACCGCTGCTTCTAAAGTGATTTCTATCTCCATGTCTTCTTTAGCACGGCGGATAGATAATTTCACTTTATCGCCAACTTTATATTCATAAAGGAATTTTTTCAAGTCATTAATCGTCTCTATTTCCTTGCCATCAATAGCACGTATCAAGTCGTACTCTTTAAGACCAGCTTTAGCAGCAGACCCTTCAGGTTCTACTTCACGGATAAAGGCCCCCTTTACATCTTCATCATTCAAGCCCATTACTTGGGTGCGATAATCTGGATGGACTAATCTCAAGCTAGTATAACGGATGCCCAATACAGGTCTAACGACTTCGCCGTTTTTCTCAAGTTGGCCAATAATATCCACTACATCTGAAGATGGAATGGCAAAGCCCATTCCTTCGACATCGGTCGCTGATAGTTTGCTTGAATTAATTCCAATTAATTGGCCGGCAGAATTTAAAAGGGCTCCTCCTGAATTACCAGGGTTGATGGCCGCATCCGTTTGCAGTAAACTCATATCCCAGTCTGGTACACCATCGCCATTTAAATCCACTGGCACAGATCGATCTAAACCAGAAACAATCCCTTTAGTTACTGATGTTGCAAACTCACTACCTAAGGGTGAACCAATTGCAATAGCGACTTGTCCAACTTGAACATTATCAGAATCAGCAAATTCTAAGGATTTACTTGCTGCAGAAGCATCAATTGTTATTACAGCTAAATCACTTAAGGCATCACTTCCAATAATTTCTGCTTTGACAGTTTCACCATTTTTTAAACGAACTTCTAAAGCATCTGCTCCTTCAATTACATGATGATTGGTAACAATGTATGCTTTATCGCCATCTATGCGATAGACAACTCCTGACCCTTCTCCAATCACTTGCAAATCTTGATCTTCTTCATCTGGTATGAAGTATTGGTTATATTGATATTCCCAAAAAGGATCTAATCCTTGATAACTTTTTTGCATGTTTGCAATGGACACCACTGCCTCACTTGCCTGATCCACTGTGTCTACCATATTCTGTTCATTTTCTGGTAGTTGAACAGAGTCGGCAGTTTTAATGGTGCTTTCCACCTGAGAGGGTTCTTGTGAAAAGGCCGAAAAATCATTATTAAAACTCAAACTACCTGCCAATAATAAGGATAGAGTCATGCCTGAAAGACCCACAAATATTTTACGCCAACGTTTTGTGCCATCATTTTGATTATATTCTTCTCTCATTTTACTATACGTCCTTTCTATTATACTTACAGAATGAACTATAACACTGTTTTTTTAAGAAAGTATGAATTATCATCGTTAATTTTAAAGTGAATTGTAGAAATTTGAGATCTGTTTATATTTTTTTAATAGGTGTGGCCTTAATTGGATCTGTCATATGAAGTTTTAAATCCCTTACAGTATCCACATCATAAGCTTGTAAAGTGTCTTCCATCGTTAACATGGCTAATTCTTTGGTATTATTATCCTGACTTAAATGTCCGAGGTAGATATCTTTGGTTTTGGATCCCATTAAGTCTCGGATAGCTAGTGCTCCATCTTGATTAGATAAATGACCTTTATCACTAAGAATACGTTGTTTTACAGACCAAGGATAAGGACCATATCTCAAAAGTTCAATTTCATGATTAGCCTCTATTAAATAGGCATCCGCATTCCTAAGTTGACTGCGCAATCGATCGGAAACATAACCTGTATCCGTCAACATTACAAATTGTTTATTGCCTTTTTGAAAGGCATAAAACTGTGGTTGGGCTGCATCGTGACTCACATTATAACTCACAATATCAATATCACCCAATTGTAACATGGTCTCCGGTTCAATATACTGTTTGTTTTCTGGAGCAATCTCACCAATCATTCGATCCATGGCCTTCCAAGTTTCTCTATTAGCATATATAGGAAGATTGTACCGTCGAGAAAGAACTCCCACCCCATGAATATGATCTTTGTGCTCATGAGTGACGAAGATAGCATCGATTAGATTAAGGTCTCGATCGATTTGTTTAAATAAAGCCTCAATTTTTTTCCCACTTAAGCCTGCATCAACTAGAAATCTTTTTTGGCCCGATTCAATATAAGTGCAATTGCCAGTTGAGCCACTTGCTAAAATTGAGAAGCTTAAATCAGTCCGTTGAGCTGAAATATCTTCTATCTTTTCTTTAGCCGTTTGACTTTGATAGTTGGTATATAATTGTTGCTCAAATTTTAACTTTGCTTCTTTCATTTGCGTTCACTCCTGTTCCGTTCTACACACTTACCTAAAATCCTCCAGAGAAAGTTCCACCGCCGGAGCCACCCATCGATCCACCAGAGAAACCACCTCCGAATCCACCCTTATTATTCCCTGCAAAACCACCTTGAGCTGTTGTTTGAGGGGAAACAGAATGAATAGTTTGAGTCACTTGATTGCGGAATAAAGACCCATAGAGGTATGGGTGCGCCAATGTATAGGGCCTGTGCTCTTGGGCATGAATTTCACTCGGCTTAAACTCCATTTCAATCGCTTTAACAACCCTGTCCGCTACTCCTAAACTAGTTGCAAAGACCAAATATTCTTCCCAAAGAGGTAAAGAGGCAATTTCTCTAACATTAAAACGCCCAATATCTTTTAACATCTTGCTGAAAGCACGCCATTTATCCCTCATTTCTTGTTGTTCGGTGGTCATAAGTGGTCGTTTTTTCCTGATTATTCGCATATAGATGTATAGTCCAACTGATAAGACTGTTCCAATTCCGATAATCACCCCGATAAGTTTCATTGGTAATAACCGAGCGATATCCAAACTATATAGAAAGAGTAAATTAATAATAATTCCAGCAATTATTAAAATAAGAGCTGTATTATTGGCCATTTCAATCTTTCGTGTTTCAGCTAAGGCGTGGCCTAAAAATTGTTCACCTTCTACTGCTAATTTATTTTTAAATCGTAACCAATAACGATATTGTTTCTTACGAAATGAAGGATTATCTTCAGCTAACTGGTCTAATTGTGCTAAAGTAACACCCGCTCCTTCATTTGCTTGAGTAAAGTAATCCCAAACAAATTTCTCATGCTCTAATATACCCTCAGGATAATCCGGACCCCAGTAAAGAGGAATAATCTTTACAGTCTCAGCAGACTGTTTCTTACCTGGTAGGGCCTCTATTTTCAACCAACCTTTTTGAACTAAGTGTAAAAGGGTCGCAACAAAGTCATCTTCATTTGGCCATTCACGAAGATATTTAGTTGCCATCTGACCAGGTGTGGTAGCTTCAGGTAGATCATAAAAATAATCTGGTACATAAACGGGGTGAGGATTTAACTGCTTCGATTGATGACGATATTTCATTAAACTAATTAAAAGCAATAAAGGCGGTCCGACTGACCCAAGTATAGCCATTATATAGGCAATCATTTTCATTTGATTTACATTTTGAGCATCTTTTTCGACTTGAGCTTGGGCAGCTGCTAAGAGTTGGTCTAATCGCTTTTCATCGATCTTATTCGAGTTAAGGGAGGTCCACTCCTTAGGAAACACAATCTGTCCTTCAACAAACTGACTGGCAGTGCGCTGAGGAACGTCTAGATAGACAACTGTTTTTTGGTCTTCTTCAACAATTTTCACTTCCCCTTGAGGAGCCCCATAACCCCATGCACGAACCTCTTCTTTAGTTTCAGCTTTTTGTGGCAGTTCAATGCGAATTTGAACATCTGTTGTAAAATCTGAGCGTCCAAATTTTCTAAGGAACTCTGCAGTGTCCTGATAATTGGTGACTAATTGTTCGAGGGTATATTGAAAAACAAAATACCTGCCTTCTTTTTCTAAGGGATAAAAGATCTTACTTGTAAGTCTACCGTTTTCTTCATGCATTTGATAGGTCCCTTTATTTTCATTGTCTGCTATGTCTAAAATTTCAATAGAGCTTTCTCTATCCTCACTAACGCCAACCGAAAAGTTTGAAAGTTGATAGCCCTCATGATCTAAATCAAATAAGACACCGCTCATAAAATTTGCATCATAATATTGATAATCTGTAAATTCAACGCTTCCATCTTCCATTACCTTGGCATTAATGAATTGCTCAGTAATTGAAAAATCAACTTCTTGTGCACTTATTATTGGGTTTAATGGACAAGCGAAAATACAAAGCGGTGTGACTACAAAAACCAAGATTTTTTGAAGGAAATGCTTAAACATTAAAATACCTCCCCTTTTACTAGTCACCTTCTGAAAAGCGACGTAACCAGTTGCCTTTAGGATCAATTAATTCAATCCATTCTTTAATAGCTGGTTGTAATATATTCGCAACGGACCCTCGGACACGATAAAAATCAGCATTTTGACTTCTACTAACTTTCTCTAAGTCTGCCATATCAAAGTGATGGGTAAAGGCTTGTTGAATGGTTGTTGTTTCATCTAAACAGACAGCATAGATCACTATTTTCTCCCACTGATCAATAGTTGAAAATCGCCTTAAATCAATTTGATTGATGTTACGTAAGTCTTGCTTAAATAAATTCCAAACGAGTCTTTGTTGATTATTTGATTTTTGATGTTTTTTTTGCTTGCTTAATAAGAAAAGAAAGACCAATTGAATAATGAGCATACTTGCAAGCGCTAATAAAATCCAAACTAACCATTGACTTCTTTGCTGATTAAACATGTCGTAAGAAATTCCTATAGCAAAGAGGACTGTCAAAACATTACTGGCAATGGCTAAAAGAGGTGAAAAATTTTTGTGTTTATTTTTTAAATGATCCGCTGAAACACTTTTCACTTCAATGGCATCAGTATATTTTTTCCACAAATCTTGATATTTCTTCTTTATTTGTTTTTGTTGGCGAATTTTTACAATAATTTCTTCTAAAGTTATGACTGCTCCTTCCTTCATACTTAAGCTAATTAACTCTAATGCATAGCGTTCATGGCTCGGAAGGTGGGTGTATCTTGATCGGTCTTCTAACAATTGAAAAGCCAGAGTGTAACCGCTTCTTATTCGACTGTGACTCCTATTTTTCATTCTAACCGGAAGAATCTTCAAATACCCTTTTCTTCCTAATTCTAACAGACTAGCCGCTAACTCATTAGACCCAGGGGCTTGATCATAAACAACCGCATTAATCAAACAAACATCCATCGGTTCAGGTATCATTCCTAATCTAGTCTTCTCAACCATGGGAATTGTGTCGTTCTTTTTATTTAATTGGTAGCTACGATAAAGAAAGAGGGTCGCAATAAGAGGAATAAGAATGGCTAAGAAGGTTCTTAATAATAATTGATACTCCTTTTGTTTAACTTGATCAGCGATATCTTTTTGAATTTGAGCTTCTCTAATTTCAATCGATTGTTTCCCTTTAATATCGATTATATTGGTATTATTGGGAGTAACCGATTTAGGGAAAAACATATGAAGAGAAAGAAGGTCATTATTCTCTGTAGGGTGATTGATGAAAAGATTCAAAGTAAAAGTGGTTTGACCTTCTTGATTAAGCATTTCGCTGTTTTCTACTTTTCCTCCTTGTAACCAATAAGAAAGTGCTTCCTCCTCAATCAAGCCAGCAAAAGACATCATCAACTTCAGTTGGCTTTTTCTTTCTTTGGCTGTATCGACTAAAGGAATCCAGCTTCCTTCAAAATAAGCACCATCTTGGTAGTTAGTCACTGATTGCTCCAAATCATATTCAATAATATACTCCACTGTATCATTGACAACCGGATAGCTTATAATCAGCCTTGCTTCTTGTGGGGTTTGAGTCATTTGATAGCTTCCTGCTACTCCACTAGAAGTTTCAGCAAGATAATTAATGGATTGATCTTTTTCGATCATTCCCATTCGATAAGACGATAAATTCTGATTTTCAGTAGGAATACTTAATTCTAATTGATTCAGATACTCAGCCTGGATTTGATAATATAGACGTACTTGGGTCCTACCTTTAGCATCTATTGTCGCTTCAATGCTTTGTTCTTTGACTTCATAGGCATTTTCTTGAGCAATTACTGTATGATGCAAAACTCCTCCAATTAGAAAAACAGAAAGAATGATGCTATAAATTATGTGTTTTCGTAATGTCTGCAAACAAAAATAAGTCTTCATATCTCACACCTTTACTCTTTCACTACTAATTTTTAAAAAGTTATCTTTTAATTTTTGGGTTTTTTGTTAACAACATTACCCTTAATAGCATCCACTAATACTGAGATCGTCTGACCACTCTCTTTACGATAGTAGATTAATTCCCAAGCGGGTAAATATAAATTAAATTGCTTGGTTTCAACTGAACGAAAATAGCCTAAAGTCATTGAAACTATTTCAGCATCGTTGGGCAAGGTGGTATCAATTCGGTTTTCTACAACAGCAATTACCTCATTGGTTGAGATTAATTGTCTTTGATCTTCTAAACGTACAAAAGGCTCTTGATAGGTCTGCATATAAGAAATCATGTCATAATTTTCATCTAATAAAATACGAATCTCTGCTGTTCCATCAGAAATTGGTACTGCCGATTTCATGGAAGAATCTTCTAAACTTCCCCCTTTTTTAGTCACCATCCGAATGATAATCATTCGCTCTTGCGGAGAATACCAATGATTTAAATAAAATTCTCCATTAATAAAGTAAGTAGGGTCTTTTAAGATATTTTCATGAATCCATGCAAAATCTTCATTAGTTAAACTGTATGTTTCCTCTCCAAGAGAAATGTCTAATTCGACCGGACTTGAGAATTCACTAACCAAGACGCCATCTGGATCAAGTGAAACAATTTGATTTTGTAATTGTTGTCTTTTACTCCACAATTCATTGTTAGGGGTGTTTTTTAACACTGCCAATTCAGGAGCATTATCGTTCAATTCAACAGCATCCTTGAATTTAATTCCCCGATCTTTCATTTCCTGAACGGGATTAATTTGAGCTGTCGGGTCTTGAAAGTTGAGACCAAATGCTCCGCGCTCTACTAGGAGATAGGCTAAAAACATATCAAAAATTACAAAGAAAACAAGCAATATAATTTGTATCCTTTTGAAATCCATTTTTTCTCCCTTCTATCCTCAGTCAGCTAAGCATTGGTCCTGGCGTCTCTTTGCTGCAGCATAATGCGTAGACTGCCATCTTTTAATTGATCAATCGAATAGACTTGAGTCCCTACTACAAAAAACCACTTTGGTACCAAATTCACTTTCTTGAAGTTTTCCATATCTTTTTGCCATTCGAAGCCTAAAATAATTTGATTAAATTTTGAGAATTTGAGATTCTGTTCTTCTAAAAGCTCAGCAATTTCTGCTCCTGATTCAACAAGCTGAGGTGAAGATAAATCTGAAATGTTTACACCTAAAATCACTAAAGACATTTGTAACTTTTCTAATTTTAATTGACTGCGTTGCGAAGTGAATCTCAATTTGCTTGCTCCATAATCCGGTAAAGTAGGATCTGAAAAGATAGGCATCCCTGCTAAAAAGCGACGCAAAATCAACTGGTTATTTTGCTCAGAAAAGACTCTTACATCTTCCCCCCAATAATTAAACCGCTCAGCTAATTCTAAGCTTTTTTGCAATAAATCCTTTTGCGTTACTAAATCCTTTTGCGTTACTAAATCCTCTTCACTCCTTAAAAGACCGTTAATTTGATTATTATGATGGTTTACAGTCATAATATTGGTGTCATCATCAATCATCAAACTACTATTATAAGTATGATAAGAACGCACATTATTTAAGTCGGGTTGAGTAATATCAAAGTTAGCTCCTTCAAATACTGGATCAATAAAATAATTTTCAGGTACTTTTTCAAGAGAATACACTTGACTTGGAGAAGCTAAGGATTCTTTAGGCAGATACACTGTGTCTCGATTAATCTCATATTCAGCCATTTCAATTCGATCAGCAGATCCTGTAGCAATAGCGGCAAACAATTGCTCAATATCTATCGATCGTCTAATTCTCCCTTCCAAGAAGGATTTATTGACAGAATCTACAAAATAAACTTTTCCTGGCTTTTCAACGGGAAGGATGACACGGTTGACCTTGAATTGAGTAGATGCACCCTCTGGTATTTCGACCATATCTTCTAATAAAAGTAGCGAAATTTTTGTCAAATAGATAAATTGGATATGATCTTCGCCCATGATCTCATCCAATTGAATCGGATCAATTTGTGGTTGATTATCCACTAGCACAGTGATGGGCTCATCAGTTAATTTATGAACTTCTTGAAGAACTTGAGATTGATAAGCATGATAGTACTTACCTTCATTTTTAATAATAAGTTGGTAAGGGGCGACCAAGTCGGTAAGTTCTAACTGATGCGTTTGAAAATAGGGTTGATCAATCGTTACCTCACCTATCTGCATATCTGACTTAGGTAAATCAGCATATTTTTGATAAAGCATTTTAAAAGCTTGATTATTAATTAGAAAATAAGAAAAAACAATATTTATGAGAATAGCCACTATTAAAGAAACTGAAATCCAAATTCGTTTTTTCATTAGGCATCCTCCCAATCATCTTCGAACTCAAGCTCAGTATATGGAAGAGAGAAAAGGAATATTGAACCTTTATTCTCTTCACTTTTAACCCAAATTTTACCGCCATGAAGTTCAATTACTTCTTTAGAAATGGCTAACCCCAATCCAGTACCTCCCTGTTGGCGCGAACGTGCTTTGTCTACTCGGTAAAAACGATCAAACAGATAGGGAAGATCTTTTTGCGGAATTCCTAGGCCTGAGTCTTTCACACTAAATACAACATGGTCACGATAATCCGCCAAGGTTACAATTATCTTACTACCATCAGGGGAGTATTTCATCGCATTATTCATTAAGTTATCAATCACTTGAGTAATACGGTCTTGATCTATTTCTACATAAATTTCTTTTGAGGTTAAATGACGAACAATTTGGTACTTAGGTTTATCTTCACTTTCTAAGGTAAACTCTGCCCGGTCTAGGATATAGTTAACTAAACGCTTAAAATCAATATATTCAAAGTTTGGCTTCACTTGACCGCCATCTAGCTTAGACAAATCTAGCAAATTACCAATCATCCGAATCATGCGATTAGATTCTGATTGTATAACCTCAAGAAACTCCGGAGCAAGCATTTCATCTTTCCAAGCTCCATCCACTAGGGCTTCCGAATAAGACTTGATACTTGTCAGCGGGGTCCTTAATTCATGAGAAACATTGGAAACAAAGTCACGACGTTCTTGTTCATTTTTCTCTTGTTCAGTAACGTCTTGAATCACACAAACTAGGCCCGTTACAAAGCCTGTTTCTCGCCTGATCACTGAAAACTCACATTTTAAAACCGTCTTCATCCCATCGACGAAGCGATTAACTAAAACCTCATGATCCCCTTTTAAAAACTTAGCTAAGGTATAATTTTCATTAATGCCTAGAGTTTCTAAAATCGGCTGACCTACAGCTTCGTTTTGATACATGTCTAATAAGAGTAAGGCTCGATCATTTACTAAGAGAATATTTCCTCGACGATCGGTACCAATTACGCCATCAGTCATATGTCTTAAAACACCATCTAAGCGTTGCTTTTCCGATTCAGTCGATTCTTGCGCATCTCTAACTTTTACAGCCAGGTCATTAATGGTTACAGCAAGGTCTCCTATTTCATCATGTCCAAAGACTTCAGCCGGAAAATCATATATTCCTTCCGAAATGCGTAAAGCTTGTTGCCGCATATTTTCAATCGGGGTAGTAATCCCTTGCGAAAGCACAAAGGCTAAAATAAAACCAGCTAAAATGGCAATTAAAATGGCTCTTAAAAAGAGATCTGTTACCTTCTCTCTTTGTTCATTTATCCGGTCCATTTCTGTTTGCACAGCAATAGCCCCTAGCATGACGGTTCGATCTCCCTTGTTCGAAAGAATCGGCTTCACCACATGATAAGGTTGTTGAAAACGAATGAAATAATCATCCTCTAAGGGACGTTGGTTAATTAAAACATTACGGACTAATTCATCATTCGTGCGAGTTCCAATCGAAGAACGCTCAGCCAAGTCATTAGTAGCTAATAGATAGTCTTGTGAATTAACAATTTGAATTTTAGTGGAATAGGTTGAACTGAAAGAATCCAGCGCCTGTTCTAGGCGCTGGTTACGGTCTTCAGTCGTCAATTGTTGATCTTCTAAAATGGGGACAACATTATTGGTAAGAAAATCGATTTGCGTATTTATCTGTTCCTTCATTGCAGTAACGGTCTGTGTTTCCAACTGATCAATAAAATAGATACTGACAAACTGAAAAACGATTACTAAAATCACTACAAATAGCAAGGGAATTTTCACATAAATCGATTGTATCCATAAAAACGAACGATTCATTAAACTGCTCCCTACTCTTGATCTGGGTTCTTAAGAAAATAGCCAACCCCTCTTCTGGTGATAATATAGGTCGGATGACTTGGTAAATCTTCAATTTTTTCACGTAAACGTCTTACAGTAACATCCACTGTTCGAACATCACCAAAGTAATCATAGCCCCAAACAGTTTCTAATAAATGTTCACGCGTCATCACTTGGCCAATATGTAAAGAAAGGTAATGTAACAATTCAAATTCTCGGTGAGTTAGCTCGATTTCAACTCCATTTTTTGAAACAATATAGGCATCTTGATGAATAATCAAGTCTCCCACTTCGATGTCATTATTTTGAGCAGCTTCTAGTTCTTCTTCTCTTACAGTATTTCGACGTAAATTAGCTTTAACACGAGCAACCAACTCACGGTTTGAAAAAGGTTTTGTCACATAATCATCTGCACCTAACTCTAGGCCTAAAACCTTATCGATTTCAGAGTCTTTAGCGGTTAACATAATAATTGGCACAGAACTGGTTTTTCGAATCTCACGGCACACCTCGAGTCCCTCAATTTTAGGGAGCATTAGATCTAACAAAATGAGATCAGGTGATTTTTCAGCAAACTTTTCAAGAGCTTCTTCACCATCATAAGCTGTCTCTACTTCAAATCCTTCATTTTTTAAATTAAATGTAATGATGTCTGAGATTGGTTTCTCATCGTCCACAACAAGAATTAATTTCACGCTGTTTCACTCCTTATCTCCTTCTCATAAAAAAATTAACGAGGAAGGGTTTATTATTGAGCTTGCGACTCCTTTTTTCTTCTATGCATATTATACCTTTATCATGTAAATAGTCAAAATACGACACTTTTAATTGCTTTGTTTTTGGCTTTAAAAATCAATCTTATCTGATTCTTTACGAATCATTAGCAAACCATCTCCTAAAGGAATTAAACAAGAACGGTGTTCTTTGGAAGTTAAAACTACTTGATGCAACTCATTGAGTTTACGATGAATTTTACGAACCCGTTTGGGAATCTCTTTTTCGTCGTGTAAAATGGTTCCTCCTTGAAAAACATCGTCAATAATCAAGATCCCTCCAAGTCGCAAAAGACGCATACACTCAGGTAAAAATTCGATATATTTTGCCTTGGCGGAATCCATAAATATAAGATCATAAGCCTCATCTAGCTGGGGCAATAAGTCTGCTGCATCTCCTTCAAGAAGTTCAATACGATTATTTAGCCCTTGTTTAGCAAAATTTTCTTTTGCCCTTTCATACATATCAGGGTAGCGGTCAATGGTGGTTAAGTGTCCATCATTTCGTAAGTGCTGAGCCATTAAACTAGCAGAAAAACCAATAGCTGTTCCGATTTCTAAAATGCGCTGGGGTTGAAGACTTGCACATAAAAAATCAATAAACTTTGCTGTTTCATGAGGAATGACGGGTATTCCTCTCTCGTTAGCATAGGCTTCTATCTCTGCAACTTGTCCTTCAAAAGGCAATTGACCCTCTCGCATAAATTGAACGATGGATTCCATCACTACCGGTCGATGCATCATTTCATTTAACATACTTTCATCTCCTAATAAATAAAGAGTGAACGAGAAGGTCTTTTGACTCACTCGTTCACTGCGGTTTGTTTTATTTTTTTTCAGTATCTAAACCATAGTCATTATCCCGACGATCGCTATCGTGCTCAAATTCATAGAGACTATAATCTGTTTCTAAAGCATAGGCTGAATCATGAGTGACTTGAATACCACGGATTCTTCCATTTTCAACATTACTGGTCGTTAAGACATAGTCATTCATTCTGACTGATGTACGCTCGTCATCATCTGGTACATAGCCAATCACTTGAATCATCAAACCAGCGATAGTATCTACTTCCTCTGAGTCTAAGTGCTCATCAAAATAATGATTGAACTTTTCTAAGGTCATAACGCCATTAATGTAATAATTCATATCATCGATCTTGCGAACGACAGAAGCGGTAATATCGGACTCATCATTGATATCACCTACTATTTCTTCAATTAAATCTTCAAGAGTAACGATTCCCTCGACACCACCATACTCATCTCGTAAGATAGCCATATGGGTCTCTTCTCGACGGAATTCCAACAGCAAGTCATCAATATAGGCCGTAGAAGGGACAAATAGAGGATCGTTAGCAATTTCTAAAAAATCAATCTGATCAAAGCCTTGTTGACTGGCCGTTTTTAATAATTGCTTAACATGGAGCACACCAATGACATTATCTTTACTTTCTTCATAAATAGGCAAACGTGAAAAAGGACTATTTAAAATAGTTGTGAGAATTTCATCGTACTCATCTTCTATATCAACCATTTGTGTGTCGGTCCGTGGAACCATGACCTCTCTTGCAAGCTTAGAGTCAAGCGACAGGACTCCTTCAAGCATTGAATACTCCGCTAAATCGATTGTTCCTTCTTGTTGGCTTTGGGTTAGAATAGCCACCATTTCTTCACGGGTAAACTGGTCATTATCAGCATTGAAATCAATAGGTGTTAACCGTTTTAAAAAGCCAGTAGAAACCGATAATAAGGCAACAAATGGAGTGAATAGTTTTTGAACCCATTCAACAATGGCGCTAGTAGCCATAGCTACTTTGTCAGGCATTTGTAAAGCGATTTGTTTAGGGTAAAGCTCACCCAAGACCAAGGTCACATAAGAAAGCAAGACCGTTACTATCACTATTGAAAGTGACTTCGCACCCGGAAAAAATGGTATCCATCTTACTATATAATCTGCAAAACTTGTTGCAGCTGACGCAGATGAAAGGAAACCTGCCAAAGTAATTGCTACTTGGATGGTCGCTAAAAAATCATCTGCATTATCGATTAATCTCAGCACTCGTTGTGCTTTTTTGTTCTGCTCTTCTTCCGCTAACGTTCTCATTCTCGATTGGTTAATTGAAACAAAAGCAATTTCTGCTGCAGCGAAAAAAGCGTTAATTGCGGTTAAACATAAAATTAAGACTAATTGCGCTATCAGTGAATTCTCCGAAGAGTCCATAGTTAAGTTCATTTCTCCTTTATGCATCTAAAAATTTCGACTACTTTTATAATAGGTAATTTCAATATAAAAAGCAACACTTTATCTGGATAGAAACTAGCAAATTATTAAAAAACTATGAGAGAACGATTGCGCATTTTAATTACTATGATAAAATAGGAGAGTAGATGCCAACTTTTACCTAAATAATTAGTAAAGAATTGGAGAAACTAATGATTGAAGACTTAATGACACCCAAAAATGCCCTTCTCACTCTACCGGAAACATGCACTTGTCTAGAAGCTATTGAATTATTAGAAAAAAATAATCTTCGTTGCGCCCCGGTGGTAGATGATAGCCAATCCATTTTCCGTGGTAACATTTACCGCTTCCATATTTATCAATATAAATTTCATCATCCTGACGCTGATCTTAGTTCTTTACCCGTGACCCGCTTTTTAAAAAACACCACCAAAATTATCCGTATTCACCATTCAATTTTGGAATTGTTTTTTGCTATAAAAGACCTACCCTATGTTGCTGTCTTAAGTAAGGAACATACCTTTTTAGGGATTGTGGAACACACAAACTTTCTGAGCTTTTTAAATCAAGCTTGGGATATGCCGGTCGTAGGCTATATATTAAAAGTAGAAGCCCTCGGTAAAAAGGGCAATCTCACTAAGATTGCCCGTCTAGTTAACCGTTATTGCGATATTTCTTCCTCAATGACCATTGATAAGACCGATTTTAACAACCGTTCCTATATCCTCTTTCAAATCCACCAAGATACTAGCCGTCTTACCTTTCAAAACCTCGTTCAAGATTTGCAACGCCGTAAATACACGGTTGAATTCTGGTACATTTAAAATATTTATCCCCGCTAACCTCTAATCGAAGAAGAGTTAACGGGGATTTTATAATTATTTAGGAAAATAAGGATTGTTCTGGCGCTCTTGGGCTACAAACGTTGGGTTGCCATGTCCAGGGTACAACTGATAATTATCACTCAAAGGTAAAATTTCGCGTTGAATACTTTCCATTAATTGTTGATGACTAGCATTCGGTAAATCCGTACGTCCAACACTGCCTGCAAAAACAAGGTCACCAGATATCACAAATTCATCCTCATCAAATAGATAAATCACATGACCTGGACTGTGTCCGGGTGTATGCTTCACTTCAAACTTAAAAGAAGCGATTGAAACTTCCCCCATACTTTCCCAAAGATGATCAGCTTTACGCTGAATAATCGGTTGAGTAAGCATTGTAGACAAGTTTAAGGCTGGATCACCGAGGAAATCAGCTTCTAATGTATGTACATAGACTGGAACGTGATAATAATCTCTCAATTGGTCTAAACCACCAATATGATCAAAATGGCAATGGGTTTGAAGAATAGCTTTCGGTTTCCAGCCTTGACCATCAATCCATTCAATCAATTTATCCGCTTCTGCACCCGGATCAAAAAGGATGACCTCTTGATTGGGATGAATCACTACATAAGTATTTTCCTGCATAGGACCCACTGTTTTCATAGCTACTTCTAACATATTATCCTCCTATATATAAATTCGAGGAACTCTTTCACTAATACATGATAATATTTCATAGGAAATAGTTCCTGCCATATGTGCCAACAAAGAGGGGTGATTATAATATTTACCATCTTGACCGATTATTGTCACTTCCGTTCCCACAGGGAATTCCTTGGGTAAACGAATCATTAATTGATCCATATTAATCACACCTAAAACAGGGCATGCATATCCTTCTACCAAAATAGGAATTTTAGCATAAGCGCGAAGCCAACCATCGGCATAGCCAATCGGAATAGTACCAATCCATTCATCCTCTGGACTTTCATAGCTTGCTCCATAAGAAATACGCGTTCCTTTTTCAACTTTCTTCACATAGGACAATTCAGACAACAATTGAAATGCTGGCTTCAAATTAAGTTCATTTGTAGAATTTTTACTGCGTAAACCCTCTTTATCTAAATGATAATCAGTAATTTGCTGGTCCGTCACTAAATCTTCAGGGACACAGTCTCTACTATTGAGACCATACATGGAAATACCTAAGCGTATAATATCTGATCGGTCGCCAATTGCAGGATAAAGTCCCATGGCTGAATTATCAAAGTGTCTTAAAGACACAAAATCAGGAATATAAGAAATTAAAGCTTGCCAACGCTCCCATTGATAGTCAATATAACTTAAGGGGCCACCACCAGCCGTTGCAAAATGAGTGAAAACCCCTTGCCAATTTAGCCACGAATAAGCTTTAACGCCTTCAACAAAGGCTAGTACTTCTTCTTTGGTCCTTAACCCCACTCGTGACATCCCCGTATCCAGCTTCAAATGAAATTTTAATGGATTCTCTTTCAACAGATTCTCTTGCTGATTCTTTTTAAGCTGGTGGAAAGACTGGTCAAAAAAGCTTAAATCTGAAACAGTAATCGTTAAATCATAATATAAAATCTCGGCTATTCCATAGGGTAATGTTAAGCCCATTACTAAAATTGGTATTTTAGTCAGACCCAGCTTGCGGAGTTGGATGGCTTCATCTACTGTGGCAACGCACAATCCATTCACACCTGCTTCAATGGCTGCCTTAGCAATTGGAATTGCTCCATGTCCATAAGCGTTGGCTTTAACTACTGCATATATTTGTTGATGTGAAGCTTTCTTATCTTGGTATAGCTTGATATTATGTTTAATGTTTTCTAAACTAATGACTGCTTGCGTTGGGCGGTGCTCACTTGCTCGATACATTTTTTGACTCCTTACGACTTGTTTATAAATTTTTGATAGGCTTGGTCAATCGTTTGCTGATCACAGTCCATTACAACCATAGCCGTTGCGTAATCTTGACCATGACTAATCGATACTTTGGCATGTTTTATTATTGGACCTGCTGTAATCTTAGGTCGTCCTCTCTCGTCATTGATAATTGAAATATCAGAAAACTTCAAGTGTCCAATCCCTGTACCCATAGCTTTAACATAAGCCTCTTTAGCACAAAAGCGGCCAGCCAAATAAATGAGCTGCCGCTGAGAGGAATATTTATCAAATACTCGTAGTTCTTGATCTGATAATATTTTATTTGGAAAAGCTTTGTGTCTAGCTAGGGCCTTAGCAATCCGATCAATTTCTACAATATCAATTCCTATCTCCATTATAATACCTCAAATATTAACGCTCTTTTTTCTTCATCTTAAAATTTTTCTTGTTAGACTTTGAATAGTTGCCTTTATTACCACCGGAATATTTATTGCGGTTTGATTTGCCAGACTTTTTGCGATAGTTGTCACGATTATTCCGTTTTTTGCGGTCTGCATTTGGTAATGGTTTTTGCGGTGAAATCGAAACGGCAATTTCACGGCTTTCTGAAACAATTTGTCCTAAAAGGGCTGCTACTAAATCTTCCGCTTCATAGTTAGCTAAAAGTAGTTTAGCATTTTGCCGACTATGATTCACCTGGTCGCCTTCTAATTGCTCATTAATCTGTTCGATAATTTGGTGGATTTGTCCTTGTTGTGCTTCTTGAATGGTTGGTGGTTTCATCGGTTGCATTTGTTTACCGACTAATTTTTCGATGGTTCTTAAATAAGGCATTTCAGTCGGTAAGACAAAGGTTAATGACAAACCTTCATTGCCTGCACGCCCTGTACGCCCGATACGGTGAACATAAGACTCAGGATCTTGCGTAATATCATAGTTATAGACGTGAGTAACGCCTGTAATATCTAATCCTCTGGCGGCAACATCAGTTGCGACTAAGAGTTCTACATTGCCTTTTTTGAAGGCGTTAATCACGCTAGACCGTTTCTGTTGAGTAATATCACCATGGATCACTTCTGCATTGTAACCTCTTAGGTTTAGACCACGGCCGACTTCATCGACACGCTTTTTAGTCCGACAGAAGATAATCGCTTGCTTAGGCATTTGAACGTCAAGAAAACGTGATAAGGCATCAAATTTCTCATCGTCACGGCACTTAGCATAAAATTGCTCAATCAAGTCTGCTGTTACATGTTTTGTTTCAATATGTACATGAGCTGGTGATTTAAGAAATTGATCTGCTAAGTTTCGAATTGCTGGTGGCATAGTCGCTGAGAAGAGTAACGTTTGTCTTGCTTGAGGTGTTTTAGAAACAATCGACTTAATATCTTCAATAAAACCCATATTTAGCATTTCGTCGGCTTCATCTAAAACCAAAGTTTGTACATGCTCTAATTTCAAAACTTTTCGATTGATTAAGTCTAATAGTCGTCCTGGAGTCCCCACAATAACTTGTGGTTTATTACGTTTAATACGCTCAATTTGCTTACCGATTGGTGAGCCACCATAGACCACATAAATACGCGAACGAACGCCTTTTCCTAAACGAAATAACTCTTCCTGAACTTGGATAGCGAGTTCTCTTGTTGGAGCTACCACTAAACTTTGAATATTATCATGGTTGGTTTCCAGTTTATTTAATAAAGGCAGACCAAAGGCTGCTGTTTTTCCTGTTCCTGTTTGCGCTTGACCGATTAAGTCACGGCCCTCCAGTGCTACAGGTATTGCTTTTTGCTGGATGGGAGTTGGCTCTTCAAAACCTAACTCATCAAGTGTTTTAACTAATCGTTCATCTAGTTGTAAATCTTTAAATTTCAAATAATTCTTCCTTTTCTTCTATTGATAAGAATTTCAACAAGGGACTGGGTATTTACCCCAGCCCCACTATCATCTGTTTATAAAGTTTTTAAACCTTATGGTTGATCATTGTGTTTTGATTCCAGTTAACGCCGTCACAACGCTCAGTAAGTCAACACCGAAGCTAGACTTAACTAGGATGACATCTTCATTTGATGTCTCTATACTAAGAGCGTCTATCAAACGTTGATGATCTGCTTTTTCATAAAACAACTGTTCCTTTGCAAAAGTTTTTTGCAATTCATCGTATAAATAAGCCATCTGGTCGCCAAACAAGTATACCTTATCTAACACGCTTACGTCCAGTGAATCTTTTAAACTACGATGATATTCTTCACTTTGGGCTCCTAACTCCCTAATATCACCCAAAACAGCAATTTTACGGCCCGCACCTTCTACTTCAACATCAGCCAAAGTATTTAAAACAGCTCGCATGGAAGTTGGACTGGCATTGTAAGCATCATTTAAAAGTCTAGCGCCATTTTTAGTGGTTAACCATTGTACCCGATTGGCTGTCAGTTTAAATTGTGATAATTGGAAAATAGCTTGTTCGGTAGGAACTTCTAATAGTTTAGCAATGCTTAGAGCAATTAAAGCATTAGTAACATTATAGGCTCCAATGATTGGGATCGAACATAACACATTTTCATCAATATTCGTGCGGAAAAAAGTTTTATTATATTCTTGATTAATAGCGTAAGCATAAAAATCGTCACTTTTTTCAAAACCAAAGCAGTAACTTTTAATTTTAACCTGTTTTTTTTGCAACTCTGCTTCAATTAAAGGCTCATTGCCAGGGTATAAGAAAATACCATTGGAAGTGAGACCATCTAATATTTCTAATTTTGCTTGTGTAATGCCTTGCCGACTCCCTAAAAATTCTAAGTGGCTCTCTCCGATAATAGTCACTACAGCAATATCAGGCTCAGCGATTTTACTTAATCGACTAATTTCTCCAAAGTCACTCATCCCCATCTCTAAGACACATACCTGCGTATCTTCAGGCATTTGCAATAGTGTATAAGGCATACCAATTTCGTTATTATAATTCCCTTGGGTTTTATGGACACTATATTTTGAAGTTAAACTCATGGCTGTCATGTCTTTAGCAGTTGTTTTACCATTACTCCCTGTGATACCTATCACAATAGGCTGAATAAGATGACGATAATAATTTGCTAATTGATGAAAGGCCGCTAATGTATCTTCAACCTTGATAACAATTAATTGTTCAGAGGGTGCTTCTTCTATAGGACGTGACCAAAAACAAGCGATGGCACCATTATCTATTGCATTTTGAATATAGTCATGACCATCCGTAGTACCCCCTACTAATGGGACAAAAAGACTAGCCTTTTTGACCTTACGTGAGTCAAACTCTACACTGGTAATTTCTTGACCTAAGACTGGCTGATAATTAAACGGATTTAGTTTTAAAGTCTTGATGATTTCGTTAATTTGAATTGCTTTCAAAGACTCGCTCCCTAACTTTTATAACTTTTCATTTGAGACTTTGTTTTATGTCGGCTCAACCCTAATTGAATGAGTTCTTCAATTAAGTCCCGATATTCTAAGCCTGTTGCTTTCCAAAGACTTGGATACATCGAGTATTGGGTGAATCCTGGCATGGTATTTAGCTCATTAATGTAAATATCATGGTTAGCAGTGACAAAAAAGTCGGCCCTTGCTAATCCAGAACCATCAATCACCCGATAAGCTTTTTTCGCATAGTTTTGAATTTCTTCAGATAGACTTTCAGGTAAATCAGCTGGAATTTCCATTTCAACCGTATTATTAATATATTTTTCGGAATAATCGTAGAAATCTTGGGTTTTTACCAATCGTCCCACACAAGACACGTGAATATCTTCATTACCTAAAATGGCTACTTCACACTCATCAGCACTAATTCCTTGCTCAACCACAATGCGACGGTCATACTTCAAAGCTTCATTAACTGCTTCAATTAGCTGATATTTATCTTGAGCCTTAGAAATCCCAACACTCGATCCCATATTAGCTGGCTTGACAAACATTGGGTACAGTAATGTTCCTTCAGCTTTAATAATTAAGTTTTCTTGCTGATTTTTCCACTCTACATCATCAAAGGAAACATAGGGAACTTGAGGAATGCCTGCTTGGGTAAATAAAGATTTAGAAATGATTTTATCCATACCATTTGCTGAAGCGGTAATCCCTGCTCCAACATATGGCATATCTAAAACTTCTACAAAGCCTTGAATAGTGCCATCTTCACCATTAGGACCGTGTAAAACAGGAAAGACTATGGCATCCTCCTCTTGAATCTCTCCCGGTTTTATAACCACTCCTTTTGAAGGTGTGTTTGTGGTTGACCACTTTGCATGATCGGATTCATTAAATATTAATTGCTGATCACCTAAAGAAGGTTCATTCATTTCCGGCCCTTGAATCCATTGCCCATCTTTGGTGATATAAATCGGCTGCACTGTATATAAATTGTACATAATTGCTTGCGAAATATTATGAGCTGAAATAATAGAGATCTCATGCTCAGCACTTTGCCCACCATATAGTAATATTATTTTCATTGAGTTCCCTCCGTCTTGTCTTCCAACTGTTGGCTTAAGTCTTCGATGCGCCATTGACTGGTTGATTCTTGGTAAATTATCTGTCCAACAGCATCTTTACGATCGAAATTACGTGTTAAATAAGTTAATTCATCCTCAATTATATATAGAGGGATACTCCAAGTATCATTTTCTTTAATGGCTTGTTTTAAATCAATTTTTAACCCATTCATAAATAGGGGGCTTAATTCCTCTACTAGTCTAACGGGCATTGGTGCTATTACTTTTTTCCGTCTTGTAAACCACCCAACATTTTCATTGATTATGTTAGACAGATGTTCACTTAGAGCCCGAGCAAAGCGCCCATAAAAGTGAGACATATGCCGATAATATGTTTTATTTAAGCCATTTGACATGGTTAAATAAACATAGTTATTTTGCAACTTATAAAAGAAAGGTGATCTCAAGGCTTTATTAGCGTGAAAAAGGTAGAGTAGTTCTGAAATTTCAACGGGGGTTAATTGGTGCATCAATTCCATACTATCGAAATCAATCCAATTAGACATTCGACGCCCTTCTTTTTGACAAAGTTCAAAATAGTTTAAAACTTCTGTCTGATTGCGTAGAATTTTAAAATCCGTTTGAACGTCAAAACGACCGAATTCTTCCGGTGCATTCGCTAAAATAATATTTTGTGGTAAATATTGACGATTGAAATCCATTATTTTTAGGCTTATTCCTCGCGTCATAAAATAATTAGTAACGGCATCATAATGCACATAAAGATTAATCCGATTCATTCTCTACCTCCTTTCTTTTAAAGATCGGTAACTCACATTCTACTCTCTTTGATTTCCAATGCAAAGCCTAATTTTAAAGAAGGCATAAAATTATTAGTCAAAAGAGACTTGAGGTGCTTGACGAGCAGCTTCTGGAGCTTCTAAATAAGTTTTCTCGCCAAATCCATGGACTCCCGCTACCACATTGTTAGGAAAAACTTGAACCTTCTCATTATAGGTTTGTACACTTGAATTATAAAGTTGGCGAGAAACTGCAATCTTGTTTTCTGTATCTTCAAGTGATCTTTGTAATTCTTGAAAATTAGCGTTCGCTTTTAGATCAGGATATTGTTCCGCTACGACAAGCAAACGTGATAATGCTGAAGTTAAGCTGTTAGATTTACTATTGATCATTTCTGGACTTGCATCAGCAGGTAGATTAACTAACTGCTGACGCGCTTTGGTCACATTTTCTAGTGTTTGGCGTTCGTGCTCAGCATATCCTTTAACTGTTTCAACCACATTCGGTATCAGATCGTTTCTTCTTTGAAGTTGAACGTCAATTTGACTAAAAGAACCTTCTACCCCGTTACGAGCTTTAATTAAATTGTTATAAACACCTACCCAAAAAAGAGCTATTATACCTATTACACCTAACAAAATATACATAAACATATCCTTAGCACATCCTTTCATATAAATCTATTATAAGCGATTGCAATAAAAGAGTGAATATAAAGCTATTATCTTTAACACCTTAATATCAGCGAAGATGAAGCACCATTATTTATTCTTAGACTTTAACGAGTCAATGAGGATGCCGCTTCTCTATCTAAGAGTACGTAAACATTCCGATGCTTTTGTAAAACACTAGCCGGTAAGTCTGATGTAATAGGGCCTTCAATCATACCTCGTACAGCTTGAGCCTTTTGACTACCAAAGGCCATAATTATTATTTTTTTAGCTTTTATAATAGCTCCCACACCCATCGTAATTGCTTTGGTAGGCGTTTCTTCTTTAGAACCAAAAAAACGTTGATTATCATCAATTGTAGATTGCGTCAGACTCACTAGGGATGTGCCAGCTTCTAAATCGGACCCAGGTTCGTTAAACCCTATGTGGCCATTCGAACCCAAGCCTAATAGTTGCAAATCAACCGGATTGTCTTTAATTACTTGATCGTATCGAGCTAACTCAGCATCGATATCTTTAGCCTGTCCATTCGGAATAAAAGAGCCTTTAAAGGGTTTGTTTTTGAAGAGATGGTCATTCATATAGAAAGCATAACTTTGAGGATTCTCGTCATCTAATCCAACGTATTCATCCAAATTAATTGCAACAGCCTGACTGAAGTCCATATCCGACTGACTTAAAAGCTCATATAATCTTTCCGGGGTCGATCCAGTCGCCATACCATATACATCAGCCCCCTCTTGCTGACTAAGCTTGAATATTTCTAAAGCTCTTAATGATGCCTCTTCTGAACTGTTATAGATTTCAACTCTCATAATAAATCCTCCTTAAGTATTAGGCTTTTTTCTTTTAAATAGTTTATCATTAAATATATATTTAACAAAGCAACATTAAATGACATTCTTCTCAAGCTGGCAACATTCAGGTAACAAACCACATAAATTAAATAATTAATGATAAACTAGTATTAACAAATCATTAGGGAGGAGAGCATAAAAGTGTGTGAGAAAAACAAGCTAAAATTAAACCATTCAAAGACTATTCTATGCTTTATAATGTTGATGTGTTTTTTTATCATCAGCATCAAATCTCCCTATATTGAAACGCAAGCTTCAGGCTTCCACAGGCTATCCAGTCCAGTTGAGACTAATCCCGTTAAAAACCCAAGCAACAAACAAACCACCAGCGTTGAAAAACCCGAGGATGAATCAACAACTACCACCCAGGAAGTGATTGCTCCTACTCCACCGATTACTTTCGATCCGAATGAAAGTACTCAAACAAGTCGTCAAGCTAGTAAAGATGAGTCAACAATCACAAGCAATCAATTAACAACCGTCACTAACGATCAAGAAGATAATGATAATCGTAGTCAAGAAAAAATAACGACAACTCAGGAAAAATCCGAAACCTCTGAGCTGTCCGAGCAAACTACCACTTCTAAAGAAGTGGCCTTCGAAGCTGGTAAATTAACAGTTATTAAAAAAGATACCGTCCCATTGGCGTATATTCTCACTGAATTCGCCACCACCCTTTATGAAAATTCCGATTTTATTCAATCAATCTATTATCAAGGGGCCTTTCTAATTCGCCATCTATTAATTATTCCCGATGCAGACATCTTGACATTATTTGATCATAAAATTATTCGCTGGCTCAATCTTTATGCAGAGTATTTTATGCAAAATAAAACGACTCCATAATCCTTGAAGCGCTACTAAATAAAAGAATATTTTTTCTTTTAACAGTTGATTTTAAAGGATTTTATTAGTATCTTATTTCTATTTTAAATAACTCTTATTGTCCATCTATTCCATTTTTTTGATTATATAAGATTTTCTTATTGTTTTAATAAGCTTTTCAAATGATTTCTCATTAAGTTTAAAAAAATTTATATCACAAAGCTTAATCTTATATGGTTAAGCTTCTTTTTATTAATAAAATATCATATAAAATTTTTAATACTCTAACTATACCAATCGGAATAAAATTAGTGTATAATATTGTTAAAATGATATATTGTAGGGAAGATATAAAATAAGGAGGGTCGCTATGTATATTTCTAATATTAATTCAGCTTCTGTTAAACTAGACAGTATTCAATCCGAAAAAATCACATCCAGTCAAAGTTTCACAGTCCAATCTTCAGATAAATTGGTTTTAATTTATGTTCATAAAGGGGCAGCTGATTTCATCTCTGAAGAGAAAATAGGTGGTTTTAAGAAACGTGATATCATCATCCTAAATCCTAACCATTCGATTGAAATCCAACCAATCCGTAAATTAGAATGGTTTCGTGTTGAAATTTCCGGAATTTTGTTTACTTCATCTGCTGAAATTGAATCAATGGATAATATTTTTATCGTTTGCGATCAATCGCAGACCATTAAAAATTACTTAGATCTTGCCCTTATCGAATATAAACAACCCTTTAGAGGGTCTGAACTTGTTTTAAGAAAACTAATTGAGTGTGTCATGGTTCATGTGCTGAGGCACCATGAACTGTCCATTAAAGACTCCTCTATTCAAGTGCGTCACCAAGAAATCGAAATAATCAAAAACTATATTCGTGAACATTTTTCTGAAAAAGTAACTCTTGAACAGCTTTCTGATATTGTTGATATCAATAAATACTATATGATTAGACTGTTTAAACAACAAACAGGACTTTCTCCCATTGATTATTTAATTCATGTGCGACTGTCTGAAGCAGAAAAACTGTTAGCTCAAACGTCTATTACGATTTCAAAAATTTCTGATATAGTTGGCTTTCATTCTCCTTCACACTTTTCAAAAACATTTAAGGAAAGTAATCATATGACCCCTTCAGCTTATCGACGAAAGTTTTCTAGTTTAGCTTAATAAAACAAAGCGCTCCATGAAAATTCTATTTCATGAAGCGCTTATTTTATTCAATCCCTCTAACTTGGCGAATAACATCTGCAATTTTATGCACATACTTATCCACTAATTCGTCGGTCGGAGCTTCGGCCATTACTCGCAGTAATGGTTCCGTTCCACTTGGGCGAACTAAAATTCTTCCTTCACCGGCCATTTCTTTTTCAACCGATTCAATGACTTGTTGAACTTTTGCTTCTTCTAAAACAGTATGTTTATCTCTAACTCGAACATTGACTAACTTTTGCGGATAGATGATGACCTCTTCTGCTAATTCCGATAGTTTCTTCCCCGTTTCACTCATAACAGCCATTAATTGTACGGCTGTTAATAGACCGTCTCCTGTTGTGTTTAAATTTAAGAAGACGATATGTCCAGATTGTTCACCACCTAAGGTATAACCACCTTCACGCATAGCTTCTACAACATAGCGATCTCCAACATTCGTTTTTATTGCAACCATTTCATTGGCTTCTAAAGCTTTATGGAAACCTATATTACTCATAACCGTTGAGACAATCGTATTATCATTTAATCGTCCTTTTTGCTTCAGATGATTTCCACAAATAAAGAGTATCTTATCTCCATCAACTAGATTTCCCTTTTCATCAACTGCAATTAAACGATCTCCATCACCGTCAAAGGCTAATCCTAGATCCACTTCTTTTTCCTTAACTAGCTCTTGCAAAGCTTTTGGATGAGTTGATCCAACCTGATCATTAATGTTTATCCCATTAGGTCGATCACCCATGGTGTAAAAATCAGTGTCTAAATCAGCAAATAATTGATTGATTAAGGGTGAAGTGGCTCCATTTGCCGCATCAATAGCGACACTCAATCCACTTAATTCAACTGAAATAGTTGATTGTAAAAAGTTCAGGTATTTTATAGTTCCTTCATGGAATTCGTCTATTAAGCCTAAGCCTTCAGCGGCTGGTCGAGGCAAATTATCTTCTTCTGAATCTAGTAGTTCTTCTATTTCTTCTTCTTGCTGATCAGATAATTTAAAACCATCGGTACCGAAAAATTTAATCCCATTATCTTCTGCAGGATTATGTGAAGCAGAAATCATGATCCCAGCTACAGCATTTTGCGTTTTAGTTAAATAGGCTACGGCTGGAGTGGGTACAATACCCAATTGCATCACTTCAATCCCAACTGACAAAAGACCTGCGGTTAAAGCAGCTTCTAGCATTTGTCCAGAAACACGTGTATCTCTTGCAACTAAGACTCTTGGTGTTTCAACAGATTCAGCGTGCTGTAAAAGAACATATCCTCCATATCGACCTAATTTGAATGCTAGTTCTGGACTTAATTCCTGATTAGCAACTCCTCTAACACCATCCGTTCCAAAAAATTTTCCCATTTTCTTCTCCTTTTTAAATCTTATAAGTGAGCTTTCTTAAATCTTTTCATTACGTTACTATTGACTTAATTTCACTGGCTCGATTATAACTTCTACTTTAGCCTCATTGATACTCGCGCTCGAAATACCACTCGGTAAATTCAGTAACCCTATAACTTGACCTGATTCTGTCTGTTCGGAAACATCTACAACAAGTTCTACTTCTTTAATCGGATTAAGGATTTTCTGACTACCAAATAATGTGACTTTATCTTGACCAACAATGGAATAACGATAATTATTTTTTGTATTATCTTCTCCTATAGCAGTAATTTTCAAAGGAAATTCTTTCGAGTTTTGGACAATGTTCACTTGTGCTTTAATATCCATTGTTTCTGAGTTCACATCGAGAGGCTTTCCATCTTTGTCTAAAATTTGTAAGCGATAATTACCTGCAAAGGATTCTGCAACCGGTTGGTTAGAGCGAATACTAATGCCCACAAAATCAATGGCATTAATGGCTCTTTGACTGCCTACTAATTTAACTTCTTTTGGATCAATATTAACAGACTCTACCTTAAAATCTGATTCTAATTGAAGATCATCAAGTGAAACTTCAACAGCAACCGTCACAACTTTACGCTGTTGGACCTCTACTTTTACTTTAGAAGGCGAGATGGTATAAGTGATTTCATCGGGTAAGCCGTCTATTAATAATAATAGTTCTCGATCACCAATTTGACCTTTAGAAATTTTCTCAGTTTGAACCATAATGTTTTCGCGTGTCACTTGGTTCAAAATATTTTTAGGGCCATCAAGACGAACGGTCACACTTTCTTTAAGATCACTAACGTAAATATCATCGGGATGATCGCCTAAATATAATGGCACATTATACAAAGTCTCCGATGTATTAAAACTAGAAGCTAATTGAGAATTCACGGCTGCATTACGGGCATTGTTTTCGTTAGTAACAAAAGTATAAATAAATAGAGCAAAAATTAATGAAATAATTCCCACAGCCCAGTTTTTTTCAAATATCTTATTCATTATTTTTGCCTCCTTTACTTGAGCGCATCCTGTTAAAGAGGGTTTTAAACATATTAGAATCTTGACTTTTTGAGTCTTTTTTTTCTATCTCTGTATAAAGATATTTGTTAAGCAAATCATGTAGTTCTTCTTTATCTAGATCACGATGTAAAAAATCATTCTTTACAATACTAATTGCGCCCGTTTCTTCGGATACTATTAATGTCAAAGCATCTGTTTTCTCTCCCAGTCCAATTGCCGCCCGGTGCCTTGTTCCTAATTCCTTAGGAATTAATTTACTTTCCGAAAGCGGTAAATAACAAGAGGCAGACGCAATTCTAAAGTCATTGATAATGACTGCTCCATCATGCAAAGGCGTGTTGGGAATAAAGATATTGATTAATAATTGACTAGAAATTTCAGAATCTAATGTTGTCCCAGTACTAATATATTCTTCTAAAGAATCTTCACCTTCAATAGAAATGAGCGCTCCAATTTTACGCTTTGACATATAGAGTAAGGATTTTTTTAAATCCTCAATTAACTCTTCACTCGGATTTCTTGAAGATTGTCTATTTCTAAAAAGGATTTTCCCTAAACTTTCTAACGCTTTTCGCAATTCAGCTTGGAATAAAATAATAAGGGCGACTACTCCCCATGAAATAACTTGCCCCAATAGCCAATCGATTGTTTGTAAACCAATTCCTTGACTTACAAATTTGGCAAAAATAATTAAGCCTATTCCTTGCAAAAGATTCATTGCCCGAGATTGTTTAGCATAGCCTATTAATCGATAAATAATGAACCAGACAATGAAAATATCCAGTAAACTCACAAATGGATGGTTGCCTAGGAACTGATTGAGCCACTCTAGCATCCTTTCACCTACTTTCAACTTAATTACTATTTTACCATAGTCTCATTAACCCATGGTAAAATTTATTTATTGACCCGCTGCCTTCTTAAAGTAAAATGATCCGGTATAGGATCTAATCCTCCTTCACGGAAGGGGTGACATCTTAAAATACGTGCTAAACCCATTAAAGAACCTTTAAGTGCTCCAAACCGCTCAATCGCTTGAATGGTATAACTTGAACAAGTTGGTGAATAGCGACACGAAGGAGGCGTTAAGGGGGAGATGTATTTTTGGTAGAATCTTATCATTCTAATAAATATCTTTTGCATTTTTTACCTCCAATCATTACAATAACCATTTTCTTCTATTATAATAGTTTATGTAGAAGTTACCAAGTAGGAGGAAAAATATGAACAAATTAGCTACAAAAAAACTACTAGACGCTATGCAGAAAAAAGATATCTCACAATTTTTAATATCTGACCCCTCTACAATTGATTATTTAGTAGGATACCATACAGATCCTGGTGAAAGACTTTTATTATTATCAATTAAGCGTAATGGACAAATGCAACTGATTCTTAACCAATTATTCCCTACTTTTAAGGAAAAAGATAATCTAGCTATTAAATATTATAATGATGGAGAACCCATTATTAGAGAATTAGCTGAAGGTTTAGAGGCTGGTAATATCGGTATTGATAAAAACTGGCCAAGTCATTTTTTAATTAACTTGATGAAACAACATCCTAATGCTGAATATGTAAATGGAAGTCCCTTAGTGGATAAAATTCGTGCTATCAAATCAAAAGAAGAAATTGATATCATGCGGGAAGCATCACATCGGAACGATCAAGTCATGCAAGCACTGATTAAAAAGATAGATGCAACCACTAGTGAAAATGAAATAAAAGAACAACTAGCTTCATTATATAAAGAGTACGAATGCGACGGCTTTTCATTTGAACCGATTATTGCCTATGGACCCCATGGTGCTGACCCCCATCATAGTACCGATGATAGTTTACCTCAAGTGGGACAAAGTATCATCATTGATATTGGATCAAGTTATAAAGGATATTGTTCAGATATGACTCGAACTGTCTTTTTTGGCGAAGTGTCCGATAAGCATAAAGAAATCTATCAAACTGTTTTAAAAGCGAACGAAGAGGCTATCAAACAGGTAAAACCAGGGGTGTCATTTGCATCCATTGACTTAACCGCAAGAAAAATCATCGAAGATGCGGGCTATGGTGAATACTTCACTCACCGCACCGGACATTTTATTGGTAGAGACGTCCATGAATATGGGGATGTTAGCCAACATAATCATAATAAAGTAGAAGTGGGAAATGTTTTTTCAATTGAGCCCGGTATCTATCTTCCAGGTGAAATGGGCGTACGCATAGAAGACCTAGTTGTCGTTACAGAAACAGGCTGTGAAGTCATCAACTTAGCGAATAAAGAACTAACCATTCTGCCTAACAAATAAAAAATAACCCTTGTGGCTAATGTAAGCTGCAAGGGTTTCTTAATTTTTTTAATCATGAAGTGCCAGTCCAGCATCATTTAACCATGCATAGACGAGACCAATAACAAGTCCGCCACCAATAAAGTTTGCAACCCAAGCAACAGTCCAAGCTAAAAGAACAGGCACTAACTGAAGAGCTTCTGCTTGATAATTACTAAAAGCAACTAAACTAAATGATCCAAAGTTAGCCACCACATGTTCATAACCTAAAAACACAAACATGAAGATAGCGCCGAAAACAATAACTATCTTAGCAATTTCTTCTTTGGCCAATAAATAACCAACAATTGCTATGTTTACAAAGGTGTTGGCTAAAATCCCTTCGATGAAGATCAAAGCTAAATCTTTACCTAACTTTCCATTTACAGTAGTAACAATAAAGCTTTCAGCAGTCAATTGACTGAAAGCGCCTGTTTGGGCAACGATAAAGGCCGCTACAAAAGCTCCAACTAGATTACCAAGGGTACAAAATAGAAGAATCTGAACGGTCTTGTTAGGACTTATAAACTTGTGATAAGTACCTGCCGTTAAATACATCATATTTGAAGTAACTAATTCTTGATGTAGGAATAAAATAAATAAAAGACCAAAAGCAAATAGGATTGAATAAACGAACTTGCCAATATGAGGAGCTCCAACATTAATATAATCCGCAGCATAAACGCCAATAGCTGTAGCTAATACTAACATAGCTCCTGCATACATAGAACGTACAAAATAACGCGCTTTACTCTGTTCGAACAATCCAACCTTCTTATTTACAGAAGACTCAATGATCTTAACAAACTGTGACTCATTTACAATATTTTCTCTCATTCTTTAACTCCTTTAAAGTTATTTAACAACATTCTATAGTTTAGAGGTTTATTACTTTATTATCAAGTTAAAATAATAGAAATTATAGCAAGAATAATGAAAGTTTAAAGACAGTGAGTGGATATAAGTTTTGAAATTATAACTTAACTAGTATTACAGGGAAATCTTTCTTCAAAAATAAATTGAAGAAAAGAAAAAGCTTTATTAGAAGAAGTTAAAGAGAAATTCTTCGTAATAAAACTTAAAATTGTTTATTTATTTTATAAAAGCCACCTGCCGGGATTGAACCGGCGACCTCTTCCTTACCATGGAAGCGCTCTACCTGCTGAGCTAAGGCGGCAAAAAGAAATCTATAAAAAAAAAGACTCCGCCAGTAGGGCTCGAACCTACGACATCATGATTAACAGTCATGCGCTCTG